>NZ_JBFULQ010000063.1:0-19083 GCF_054049815.1 Mesorhizobium sp. P5_C1
GGTCACCGTCTGGCAGACCGACACCGAAATCCCGGATGTCGACCTGATCGCCATTCCCGGCGGTTTTTCCTTCGGCGACTATCTGCGCTGCGGCGCCATCGCCGCGCGCATGCCGGTCATGCGGGCTGTTGCCGAACAGGCGGCCAGGGGGGTGATGGTCATCGGCGTCTGCAACGGCTTCCAGATCCTGGTCGAGGCCGGCCTGCTGCCAGGTGCCTTGATGCGCAACACGTCGCTGAAATTCGTCTGCCGGCAGGTCAAGCTGCAGATCACCAACGCCAACACCATGTTCACCCGTCGGTACCAGCCGGGCCAGATCATCCGCACGCCGGTGGCACATCATGATGGCAACTATTTTGCCGACGCCGACACACTTGCCCGCCTCGAAGGCGAAGGCCAGGTGGTGTTCCGCTATGCAGACGGCACCAATCCCAACGGCTCGATCAACGACATTGCCGGCATCATCAACGAACGCGGCAATGTGCTCGGCTTGATGCCGCACCCGGAAAACCTGATCGAAGCAGCCCACGGCGGCACCGACGGCCGGGCGTTGTTCGAGGGCGCGCTTGGCATTGCTGCCTGACATCATCAAGGCGAACAGCCTGAAAACAGCCGGACATTCCAGCCCATTTTATTGGGTAAGTCCGCTTCATGAGGGAGAGAGACGGTCATGAAACTCTATTCGCGGCCGTTGTCGCCCTACTCGTCGATCGTGCGGGCGCTGGCCTACATCAAGGATGTACCGCTCAAGATCATCGCGCCGCCGCCCGGTTTTCCGATCCCGGAAGAGTTTCGCGCCATCTCACCGCTCAACCGGATTCCGGTGCTGATCACCGGTTCGGGTGAAACGATCGTCGAATCGGTGGTCATCGCCGAATATCTCGAGGAGCGCTTTCCGGAACCGGCGCTGCTGCCGCCCGATTCCAAGGACCGCGCTCTGGTGCGCATGTTTGCCCGCATCACCGATCTCGACGTGCTGACCCCGACGATGAAGCTTTTCGAGCTTCATTTCGCGCCCAAGCGAAACAATGCCGAGATCGACGCCCAGTTCGCCCGCCTGCATCACGGGCTGGCGGCGATCGAGAAACGCATGGCGCAAGGCCCCTTTGCGCTTGGCAACGACATCAGTTTCGCCGATGCGTGGCTGACGCCGACGCGGTTCATCTTCAACAATCTCCGGGCCATGACAGGACGCCACGACCTGCTCGACGCGTATCCCAAATTCGATGCCTACGAACAGATCGCCTCGCAGCATCCGGCATTGTCGCGTGTGTGGGGCGAGATGACCGACGGGTTGAAGATTTTTCTGTCCGAACTTGAGATGGGTGCCGCTTGAGCAGGAGCAAGACGATCGCCCTGGTTGCGGCCGCGGGTTTTGCCCTGGCGTCCTGCCAATCGAGCCCGAAGAGCACACCTGTCCCCTCGGGCAAAAGTGCCTCGTTGCTGGCCATGGAACAGGTGGCGATATCGGCCCACAAATGCTGGATCGCCAGCAAGGATCCGGCGTTCAGGCAATACCAGATGGCCAATGAGTTGAATTCGTTCAGCGGCACGCCGCGTTTCCTGCTGGTGCCGGCCAAGCACTATGGCGGCAAACCGTTGCTGGTCGTGCAGGCACAAGGCAATTCCAGCCGCGTCGACGTGTTCGGACCGCTGATGAACGACCCGCTCGGCGCGCGCATCGGCTCCGACATCGCCCGCTGGCAGGCAGGCAATCCCTCCTGCGCGGCGGCCGCATAGGGCAATGGGCCGGTTCCTGCAGATTGCGGGTCTGGTCATCGGTCTGGCCGGACTCGTCCTGCAGTTCTGCATCAGCATTCCGGCGTCGATGGAAGCTGGCCGCAGCCTGCTCGGTTCCATCATCTTCCTTTTCAGCTTCTTCACCATCCTGACCAATATCGGCGCGGTGCTCGTCCACACCTCGCTGCTGTCGTCCACCGGCTATGCATGGCTGCCTGCCTTCGCAGGATCACGGATGCGCGCGGGCATCGCCGTTTCGATCGCCCTGGTGTTCATCGTATATGCGACGGTGCTGGCGCAGCTCTGGCAGCCACAGGGCCTGTTCCTGCTCTGCGACGTCCTGCTGCACTATGTGACGCCGGTGCTGTTCGTGCTGTGGTGGCTGGTCGCAGGCGCCAACGGCAGAACGCGGTGGGGCGACATCTCCTGGTGGATGCTCTATCCCGTGGCCTATCTGATCTATGCGCTGGCGCGGGCCCCGTTTGCCGGCGAGGTGCCCTACCCTTTCCTCGATGTCGCCAAGAACGGCGCAGCCAGCGTCGCCATCTCGGCGGCGGCCATCACCGGGCTTTTTCTGGTGCTGTGCGTGGTCGCCGTCGTCGTCGACCACGGCGTTGCTCGCATCAGAACATCGAGCGTCCGTTAGTCAAGCGGACTCCGGTCCCGCTTCTTGGGATGGTCAGTCCCAGAACGGCCTGATGGCCTCGCGGTGGGCATCGCAGCGCGAGACACCGATATCCTTGAGCTGATCATCGGTCATCTCAAGCAATACCAGCCGGCTGCGCCGGCGCTCCAGCAGATAGTCGATCCATTTCGCCAGCGACCGGACCACATGCACCAGACGGCCGGCAAAGCCGCGCCGGCCCGATGGGCGTGTCGATTGACCCGATGACTCGGCTCTCGAATGGCTGATTGTCGCGATTGTATTCATTTTCTTTCTACCAGATTTCCAAATTGCACCCTTTTTTGGCGCCGATCTGATATGTATTGACTCACAATCCGGTGCAATATAGAAAATTGTCACCATGACAAATTGGCTTCCAGATCTCACCGCCGGCTCCGGGCCGCTGTATCAACGGCTTGCGGATTCCATCGAAACGGACATCGACCGGGGGGTGATCGATGCGGGGGCAAAGCTGCCGCCACAACGCGACCTCGCCTACGACATCGGCACCACCGTCGGCACGGTCGGCCGGGCCTACCAATTGCTGCGCGAACGAGGGCTGGTGAGCGGAGAAGTCGGACGCGGAACCTATGTGCTCGGCCAGCGCGCCGATGATGCGAGGCCGACCTCGCTRGCTCCAGACGTCACCGGCGAAGGCACACGCCATATCGATGCGCCGCGCGGCAAGCTGCGTTTCGACAGCACGGCCGCGCCCGACATCGGCCAGGGCGCCATAGTCGCCGATGTCCTGACGCGCGCGGCGCAGGATTATCCGCATGAGATTTCAAGCTACACGCGGGATTTTCCGGACCGCTGGTACGAAGCCGGCGCCCGCTGGCTGTCGCGCAATTCGTTTCGCCCGAACGCCGACGCCATCGTTCCAACGCTGGGCASACATGCCGCTGTGATGGCGGCGATCGCAGCGCTGACAACGCCCGGCGATTATGTCGCCTTCGAGCACCTCACCTACTCGCAGATTTCCCGCAGCGCCGGTCTGATCGGCCGGCGCACCGCGCTGGTGGCGTCGGACGACCAGGGCATCGACCCGGCCGATTTCGAGCGCGTCTGCGCGCAAAAGCATCCCCGAATGATCTTCCTGATGCCGACGGCGCAGAATCCCACGCTGGTGACGTTGTCGGCGGCGCGCCGCGAGGCGATCGCGCGTGTCGCACGCGAATACAATGTCGTTCTCATCGAGGACGATCTCTACGGCAACCTGACCGATGATCCGACGCCGCTGCTGGCCGAATACGCGCCCGAACGCACCATTGTCGCCGGCGGCCTGTCGAAATCGGTCGCGGCGGGTGTGCGCGGCGGCTGGCTGTCCTGCCCGCCCGCCTATCGCCATCGCATCCGCGTCGCCCACAAGATGATGACCGGCGGCATGCCTTTCCTGCTGGCGGAGGTGAATACAAGGCTGGTGATGTCCGGCCAGGCAGACGAGATACGCAAACGCAGTATCACCGAAATCAGCGCCCGGATTGCCATCGTGCGCGAGACGCTGGCCGGATTCGCGTTCAAGTCACACGAAAAGGTTCCCTTTGTCTGGCTGACCCTGCCCGACCCCTGGCTTTCCGGCACCTTCAAGAACGCTTGTCTCGAACATGGCGTGCTGATCGACGACGAGGACGAATTCAAGGCCGGCCGCTCCGAGCAGGTTTTCCACGGCGTCCGCTTCGGTGTTTCGCAGCCGAGGCAGCGCAAGGACATCGCCGAAGGCGTCGCGGTCATCAGGCGTCTGCTGGATGAGGGTCGCGCCGGCTACGACAGCTTCTCCTGAGCCATGAGCCGTCTTGTCGCGAGGGATCGCTGCCTGCTCGGGATCGGCCTGCGGCTTTGTCCGGCTTTCGCGCGTTTTTCGTCGATCCATGGGGTGTATCGGTCGCAAGGCTTGCGATAAGACGGGACTCAAAATCCCAACGCTCCGGATACAAACCGCCGCCCATGACCATTTCCAATTCCGTGCCGATCACCCCCGAACTCATCGCCGCGCATGGGCTGAAGCCCGACGAGTACCAGCGCATCCTCGACCTCGTCGGCCGTGAGCCGACCTTCACCGAACTCGGCATCTTCTCGGCGATGTGGAACGAGCACTGCTCGTACAAATCCTCGAAGAAATGGCTGCGCACCTTGCCGACCACTGGCCCGCAGGTCATCCAGGGTCCAGGCGAGAATGCCGGCGTGGTCGACATCGGTGACGGCGACTGCGTCGTCTTCAAGATGGAGAGCCACAACCATCCCTCCTTCATCGAGCCCTACCAGGGTGCGGCGACCGGCGTCGGCGGCATCTTGCGCGACGTCTTCACCATGGGCGCCCGGCCGGTCGCGGCGATGAATGCGCTGCGCTTCGGCGCGCCCGACCATCCCAAGACCAGGCACCTGGTCTCCGGCGTGGTTTCCGGCGTCGGCGGCTACGGCAACGCCTTCGGCGTGCCGACGGTGGGCGGCGAGGTCAATTTCGACGCCCGCTACAACGGCAACATCCTGGTCAACGCCTTTGCCGCCGGCATAGCCAAGACAGACGCCATCTTCCTGTCGGAAGCCAAGGGCGTCGGCCTGCCGGTCGTCTATCTCGGCGCCAAGACCGGCCGCGACGGCGTCGGCGGCGCCACCATGGCGTCGGCCGAATTCGACGACAAGATCGACGAGAAGCGCCCGACCGTGCAGGTCGGCGACCCCTTCACCGAAAAGTGCCTGCTGGAAGCCTGCCTCGAACTGATGGCCTCAGGCGCGGTCATCGCCATCCAGGACATGGGTGCGGCCGGCCTCACCTGCTCGGCGGTCGAGATGGGCGCCAAGGGCGATCTCGGTATCGAGCTCGATCTCGACAAGGTGCCGGTGCGCGAAGAGCGCATGAGCGCCTATGAGATGATGCTGTCGGAAAGCCAGGAGCGCATGCTGATGGTGCTGCGCCCCGAAAAGGAAAAGGAAGCCGAGGCAATCTTCCACAAATGGGGCCTCGACTTCGCCATCGTCGGCAAGACCACCGACGATCTGCGTTTTCGCGTGCTGCACCAGGGCGACGAGGTCGCCGACCTGCCGATCAAGGATCTCGGCGACAAGGCACCGGAGTATGATCGCCCCTGGGTCGAACCCAAAAAGCCCGCGCCGCTTGCCGCCAACGACGTTCCGCAGGCCGACGTCGCCGAGGCGCTTTTGAAGCTGCTCGGCGGACCGGACCTATCGTCGCGCCGCTGGGTGTGGGAGCAGTACGACACCCTGATCCAGGGCAATTCGCTGCAGCTTCCCGGCGGCGATGCCGGCGTGGTGCGCGTCGACGGCCATGCCACCAAGGCGCTCGCCTTCTCCTCCGACGTGACGCCGCGCTATTGCGAGGCCGACCCCTATGAGGGTGGCAAGCAGGCAGTGGCCGAGTGCTGGCGCAACCTGACTGCCACCGGCGCGCTGCCGCTGGCGGCCACCGACAATCTCAATTTCGGCAACCCGGAACGGCCTGAGATCATGGGCCAGCTGGTCGGCGCGGTGAAAGGCATCGGTGATGCCTGCCGCGCGCTCGGCTTCCCGATCGTCTCCGGCAATGTCTCGCTCTACAACGAGACCAACGGCCAGGGCATCCTGCCGACGCCGACCATCGGCGGTGTCGGCCTGATCGCCGACTGGTCGAAGATGGTGCGCACCGGTTTTGCGGCGCAGGGCCAGATGATCCTGCTGGTCGGCGCGCCCGCTTCCTGGGGAACGCATCTTGGCCAGTCGGTCTATATGCGCGACATCCATGGGCGCAGCGACGGTCCCCCGCCGCCGGTGGATCTCGAGCATGAAAAGCGCGTTGGCGACCATGTGCGCGCGCTGATTGCATCCGGCATCGTCACGGCGGCGCATGACGTTTCCGACGGTGGCATGGCCGTGGCGCTGGCCGAGATGGCGATGGCGTCGGGCATCGGCGCCACGGTTCCCGGGCTTGTCGGCACCGATCCGATCCCGGTCTGGTTCGGCGAGGATCAGGGCCGCTATCTCCTGACGCTGTCGATCGATCCGGATAGCGATGAATGGGACGCCATTCGCAAGCAGCAAGGCGAACTCGGCATCTTCGCGCCGTGGATCGGTTCGACCGGCGGCAGCGCGCTGAAGCTTGGCGAGGCGCGGGCGATTCCGGTCGGCGAACTGAGCGTGGCGCACGAAGGCTGGTTCCCCCGCTTCATGGATCAGGCCAGTTGACCAGACTGGCTGCCCGGGCGCTGCTTGCAGTCGTTTTCTGGCCGTCGCTGTTCTTCTTCTGGTTCCTCGGGCCGTTCGTCCTGTTCCTGCTGTCAACGACCTCGAGCGAGGTTTGCGCGCGGCTGGAAACACGTGCCGAGTTCCTCGCCGCGGCCAACGGCACCATTCCGATGCTTGCGGTACAGAACTTGATCTATGCGATTCCAATCCTGTGCCTGGTGCTATGGGATCGGCTTTTGCCAGAGCCGGCGCGAGCAAGGCATATTGTCACCTGCATCAAGCTTTTTGCCGCCGCGGTGGTCGTTGGAGCGCTGTGGGAATATGGCTCTTCGCTTGTCTGCGATGGCTACGGCCAGCCATTCTTCTCGCCCGCCTGGCAAATGACGAGCTATCTCCCCATCGTCAGCCTGATAATAAACATTCCGCTCTATGTCCTGGCCTTCAGCCTTGGCCGCGCCTTTTCGACGCGCGAGGATGTGGGCGAGGACGAAGCAAGCCCACCAGCCTAAGTCTGCTTCTGAGGCCCCAGGACCTTCTTGCCGGTGGCAAGGTCTGAACGGCTTCAATCCGGACGAGAAAGGCTTTAGGCTCACCCGACTCTTATCTTAAGGCCGACCATCGGCCGCTCGAAACAGGATTTTGCCATGGCAATGGATGCCCACGACATCGAAAAACTGATCAAGGACGGCATTCCGGACGCCAAGGTGACGATCCGCGATCTGGCCGGTGACGGCGACCACTACGCGGCCGAGGTGGTGGCCGAGAGCTTTCGCGGCAAGAGCCGCGTGCAGCAGCACCAGATGGTCTATGRCGCGCTGAAGGGCAACATGGGCGGCGTGCTGCATGCGCTCGCCCTGCAGACAAGCGTTCCCGACTAATCCGCACCAGAACAAGACCGCTTAACCGGCAGCAGCGAAGACCACTTGGCCCAAAACGGCCCATCGTTTGCGCCATTTCAGCTACGGCACGGCTAACGTCTTGTTTCGAGCAATCGTTGGGTTTATTTGAAAGGTATGTTTCGAGCCTGACTCCCACAGGCGGGAAAGGATATTTTATGAGCGGCATCAACGACTACATCGACAATGAAGTGAAGGGCAACGACGTCGTCCTTTTCATGAAGGGCACGCCCGGCTTTCCGCAGTGCGGATTTTCCGGCCAGGTCGTCCAGATCCTCGACTATATCGGCGCCGACTACAAAGGCGTGGACGTGCTGACCTCGGCCGAGCTGCGCCAGGGCATCAAGGAATATTCCAACTGGCCGACGATCCCACAGCTTTACGTCAAGGGTGAATTCGTTGGCGGCTGCGACATCATCCGCGAGATGTTCCAGGCAGGCGAACTGCAGACGTTCCTCGTCGAGAAGGGCGTCGGCGTCAAAGGCGCCGCCTGATTTCTGTTTTTGCATGAACTGAAAATCGACGTCGTTTTTCGGTTCATGCACCAGGCGCCCGGGCAGCCCCACCTCGGCAATTAATATGTCCCGGATACCGGGACCAAGACGAGCCAATGCGCCGGCCCGCCGGCGCGTTTTCGTTTGAGAGATCGGACTTGCCGTGGACCAGCCAACAGCAGCGCCGCTATCGGCAAGCAAACTGCCCATTCCGCGCTGGGAGTTCATCGCGCTGTGCGCCGCGCTGATGGCGCTGAACTCGCTGGCCATCGACATCATGCTGCCGGCCCTGCAACAGATCGGCGCCTCGCTCGGCGTCGAGAATGAAAACCATCGGCAATATGTCATAACAGCCTATATTCTGGGCTTCGGCGGCGGCCAGCTTTTTTTCGGTCCGCTCTCGGATCGCTTCGGACGTCGTGCGCCGCTGGTTGCCGGGCTGGTGATCTATGTCGCCGCGGCTGCGGCGGCAGCTGTTGCGCCAAGCTTTGAAACACTTCTGCTGTGCCGCGCCGTGCAAGGCATTGGCGCTGCCGCCACACGCGTCATCGCCATCTCGATCGTGCGCGATACGTTCGACGGCCGTCGCATGGCCGAGGTGATGTCGCTGATCTTCATGGTGTTCATGGCGATACCCGTCATTGCGCCGGGGATCGGCCAGTTCATCATGCTGTTTGCAAGCTGGCACTGGATCTTCGTCACCATGGCTGTCGGCGCGCTGATCGTGTCGGCGTGGTCGCTGCTGCGCCTGCCCGAGACGCTGCATCCGGAGTATCGCAGGCCGCTGACGGTTTCATCCGTCGTCGGCGGCTTCCGCATCGTGCTGACCAACCGCATGGCGCTCTGCTACGCCTTCGCCAGCACTTTCATCGTCGGCGCCATGTTCGGCTTCATCGCTTCGGCGCAACAGATCTATGTCGACGTCTTCAACGTCGGCGAGATGTTCCCGGTGATCTTCGCCGGTGTCGCCGGCGTGCTCGCTTTTTCCAACTATTTGAACTCACGCCTTGTCGGCCGCATCGGCATGCGCCGACTGTCGCAGAGCGCTCTCCTGCTGTTTTTGACTATCAGCCTGGTCTGGCTGGTGGTTTCCCTGGAAATGAAGATGCCGCTCTGGCTGTTCATCACCCTTTTTGCCAGTGCCATGCTTCCGTTCGGTGCGCTCGGCGCGAATTTCAATGCGCTGGCCATGGAGCCGCTCGGCCAACTGGCCGGCACGGCGTCATCCATACTGGGCTTCATGCAGACCTTTATCGGCGGCATTCTCGGCACGCTGATCGGCCAAGCCTTCAACGGCACGGTAACGCCATTGGCCGCCGGCTTCTGCAGCGTGTCGGTGGCAGCGCTTCTGATGATCCTGATCGCCGAACGCGGCAAGATGTTTCAGCCACACAACCCGCCGGTTTGAGGCGACCCTGCACGGGAGCGGTGCGGCTACTCAGCCCAGAGTTCGTGACGCAGGACCTGCCAGCTTTCCCTATCCGGAGCGACAAGCAGGCCACCGCCAACATGCGACGGCAGATAGGCGCTGCCGTCGAAACGCGCGGCGTGGCCGCCGGCCTCGACATGGATCAGCACACCGGCCAGATGATCCCACGGCATCAGCTTGTTGTAGACGACGAAATGGGCATGGCCGCTGGCCAACAGGCGATATTCGTGTGCCGCACAGCGATAGGCGAATTGCGACAGGATCTTGGTCTGGTTGCGCGCCAGCCGCGACCGCTCCGGTTCGGGCATGTATTGCCAGGAGACAGAGCCGGTCATTTCCGAGATCGGCGCGGGCGCCGCGACATGCACCTTCTCAAGGCTACCATGCGCATGGCGGATATGGCTGCCGGCGMCCTTGGCGCCGATCAGCCAGTCCTTGCCGACCGGATCGTGGATGATGCCGGCAACCGTCTCGCCCTTGACCACCACCGCCAGCATGACGCCGAACAGCGGCACGCCGGACGCGAAATTGAAGGTGCCGTCCACCGGGTCGATGACGAACGCCAGGTCGGCATCGCCAAGGCCATCAAGCAGCGCCGGATTGTCGGAACAGGCTTCCTCGCCGACCACCATCGCCGAAGGATAGCGCTTGCGCAGCGTGGCGGTGATCAGGCGCTCGGCATTGACGTCGGCCTCGGTCACCAGGTCGGCGGCCGAGGTCTTCTGCCGGATGTCGCCGTCGCCCAACCTGCGAAAGCGCGGCATGATCTCGACCTCTGCCGCCTCGGCCAGAATGCCGGCCAGCCAGTCGATCGCGGTGTCGTCAAATGTCATTGGAAACATCTTGCCTGGTGGTGAGGGTGTCGTTGAGCGCGGCGAAGTCGAACAGTTTTCTGTCGAGCAGGTGCGACGGCCTGGTGTTGGACAGCGCGCGGATCATGGTGTCCTTGCGGCCGGGCATACGCTTTTCGATATCCTCGAGCATCACCTTCATTGCGTTGCGCTGCAGGCCTTCCTGACTGCCGCAGAGATCGCAGGGAATGATCGGGAACCGCATCGCCACGGCGAACTTCTCGAGGTCGGTTTCGGCGCAGTAGCTCAGCGGCCGCAGCACCATGACGTCGCCCTCGTCGTTGAGCAGTTTCGGCGGCATGGCGGCAAGACGGCCACCATGGAACAGGTTCATGAAGAAGGTCTCCAGAATGTCCTCGCGATGGTGGCCGAGCACCAGCGCCGAGCACCCCTCCTCCCGCGCGATGCGATAGAGATGGCCGCGCCTGAGACGCGAGCAGAGCGAGCAATAGGTGCTGCCCTCGGGCAGCTTGTCGGTGACGACGGAATAGGTGTCCTGATACTCGATCCGGTGCGGTATGGCGTGGCTGTCGAGATAGTCCGGCAGGATGTGTTTGGGGAAATTCGGCTGGCCCTGGTCCAGGTTGCAGGCCAGCAAATCGACAGGCAACAGCCCGCGCCATTTGAGGTCGAGCAGCACCGCGAGCAGCCCGTAGGAATCCTTGCCGCCCGACAGCGCTACAAGCCAGCGCTGGCCGGGCTTGACCATCGAGAAATCCTCGATCGYTTGACGGGTGAGACGCAGCAGCCGCTTGCGCAATTTGTTGAACTCGACCGAGGACGGTACATCGGCAAACAGCGGATGGAAGCCGCCTTCGCCGTCGGCAATCGGTTCAAGCGTTTCGATGTCTGGCAGCATGTTCATGGCATGTCGCTTTCGGTGGACACTTTGTTCGGAGCAATTCCGGGCGGAAAACCGGTTCCCACTTTTCCTGGAATTGCTCGGAGCGCCCGGATTAGCGGACATGGCAGACAAAGAAAAGGCCGCCTCGACGGGCGGCCTTTGGATGGTGTCGCAAAATGCGTTCGCTTGGCGCGAATGGAATTCGTCGCTTAGCGCGAATAGAACTCGACGACGAGGTTCGGTTCCATCTGCACGGCGAACGGAACGTCAGCCAGGCCGGGAATGCGCGAGAAGGTCGCGACCATCTTGTTGTGATCGGCTTCGATGTAGTCCGGCACGTCGCGTTCGGCCAAGCCCACCGATTCCAGAACGATGACCAGCTGCTTCGACTTTTCGCGGACTTCGACGACGTCGCCCGGCTTGCAACGGAACGAGCCGATGTTGACGCGCTTGCCGTTGACGTTGACGTGACCGTGGTTGACGAACTGACGGGCGGCGAAAATCGTCGGCACGAACTTGGCGCGGTAGACAACCGCGTCGAGACGCGACTCGAGCAGGCCGATCAGGTTCTCGGAGGTATCGCCCTTGCGGCGATCGGCCTCTTCATAGACCTTGCGGAACTGCTTTTCCGAAACGTCGCCATAGTGACCCTTCAGCTTCTGCTTGGCGCGCAGCTGCAGGCCGAAATCGGAAAGCTTGCCCTTGCGGCGCTGGCCATGCTGGCCGGGGCCGTATTCACGCTTGTTGACCGGAGACTTCGGGCGGCCCCAGATATTTTCGCCGAGACGGCGGTCGATCTTGTACTTCGCGGATTCGCGCTTGCTCATCGCATTCCCTTTTCAAAACAACACACCCGGAGCCTCATGGTCCGGGTGAAGGAAACGCGCCCTCCTCTGGCCTCCGTTTTCGAGACCTGACAGGGTTTTCCCACGCAACGCGGCGGAAAACCCACGGGACACGTCATTTCAAACAAGATCGGATACGACTAGGCATCCTGATCTTGCGCATACAAAACAAACACCGGACATCGCTGCCCGGTGGTTGTGACGGCTGGTTAAACCGAGATTCAACCGGTGTCAAGCTTGTGACTGGCATAGGGCCCGGCGACGAGATACCCGTTTTCCTGCGTAGATGCAGTGCACTTTGGTGCAGCTTCCAGACGACACGCGACCAGGGTCAGCTGTCCGACTTCTTTTCCGGCAGTCCCTTGCGCTTCGTCTCGGCGAACTCCTCGAGTTGCTTTTCGCTCATCGATTCATACATTCCCTTCGAAGCGCCTTTGAGCTCGCTCTTCTTGGTCTCGCCGCGCTTGGCCGACAAAGCGGCGCCGGCAGCTTTCTGCTGGGCTTTCGAGGTGGCTGGCATGGCTGTTTCTCCGTTGCTTTCAGAAGAAACGCCCCGGTTTGGTGACGGTTCCAGTCCCGGTGGCTCGGTTCCCGGCCCGCTGGTGCCAGTTCGCCACCTATTCAGGCTTGGCGATTCTCGTTGGCAGCCTTCCCGTGTATGGAACCCCAGTGTAGGACGGCTGGATGAAGTCTCTGACCGATCCCTCACAAGCTCTCTCCACTGGCCTGGCGAAAATCCGCACCGAATTCCACGTGCCAGATAGATTTCCGGTAGTCGTCGTGGCTGCCGCGGAGGCGGCGGCCAAACGTGTGCCCAACCAGCATGCCGATCGAACAGCGATGCCCTTCGTCACGCTCGATCCGACGAGCTCCACCGATCTTGATCAGGCGTTCTCAATCGAGGCGAGCGGCGGCGATCTTCTGCTGCATTACGCCATTGCCGACGTAGCCTGGTTCGTCGAGGACGGTGACGCGATCGATCTCGAAGCCTGGACGCGGGGCGAGACACTTTACTTGCCGGACGGCAAGGCCGGGCTCTACCCGCCGGTAATTGCCGAGGGTGCAGCGAGCCTGCTGCCGGATGGATCCCGGCCGGCGGTTGTCTTCACGGTCCGGGTTGCGCAGGACGGTGCGACGAAGTTGGACGGCGCGGAGCGGGCAATCATTCAAAGCCGCGCGAAGCTCGCCTATGACAGTGTGAAGCCCTCAGACGTTCCGGCCGGCTTCGCCGAAATGGCGCGACGCATGGCAATGAACGAAGAGCGTCGTGGCGCTTCGCGCGTCGACCCACCCGAGCAGGAGGTTGAAAGGCTCGCCGATGGTACATTCCGGCTTTCGTTCAGACCGCTGCTGCAATCCGAGCAAGACAACGCCGCGCTTTCGCTGGCTGCAAACATGGCGATTGCCGACGCCATGTTTGCGCACCATACCGGGTTATTTCGGGTGATGTCGGTGCCAGATGCTTTCAGGGTGCAAAGACTGCGCAGCGCGGCACAGGCTCTCGGGCTGTCTTGGCCGGCCTCCACAAGCTTGCGTGACTATCAGCGAACCCTTGACCCGACCGATCCGCAACAGGCGGCGCTGATGCTGGAAATCCGCCATGCAAGCGCCGGCGCATCCTACCAACCCTATAAGGAAGGTGTTGTGCCTTGGCATGAGGCGATGGCAGCGACCTATGCCCATGCAACGGCGCCACTCAGGCGACTGGCCGATCGCTACGTCGTGCGCTGCGCGCTGGCCATCGCCAATGGCCAGCCGGTGTCCCAGGCTGTCACCGACGCGTTCGCCAGATTGCCGCAGGTAATGGGGCGTGCGGATAGCCATGCTTCGCAGATCAACCACGCGGCTATCGACCTTGCCGAGGCGGTGATGCTGAAGGGACGCGAGGGCGAGACGTTCAAAGCTGCTGTCACCGACGTCGTCGACCATGGCGTGCGCGTTCAGCTTGCCGACATGCCTGTCGTTGCCAACGTAAAGGCCTCCGGGCTTAGACAGGGCGACGATCTGACGCTAAGGCTGATCTTGGCCGATCCAGATCAACGCAGCATCGTCTTCGAACCTGTTTAAGTGGGAGACGTTTCCGCCGCCATCTGGCTCACGACCAGCCCGAACCCCTGCATCAGCCGGCTGGTGGCGAAATCCACCTTGCCGGAGGTGAAGACCGCAATGTCAGGCTCACCCACCGGCAATGGCCCGTCGACCGGCGCCAGCAGCGACATGGCGCGGCGGGCGATCGCTTCGGCCGGATCGATCCAGTCGACCGGCCAGGGCGCGGTCTTGCGCATGCGATTGGCCAGGAACGGATAGTGCGTGCAGCCGAGCACGACGATGTCGGTGCGGGCGCCGTCCTTCTCGACGAAGCAGGGCGCGATCTCCTGGCGGACGATCTCCTCGTCGACGAACCCCTCGCGCATGTAGATTTCCGCCAGCGGCGCCAGCCGGTCCGAGCCGACGAGCCGCACATGGCATTTCTGCGCCCATTTGCTGATCAGGTCGCGCGTGTATTGACGCTTGACCGTGCCTGGTGTCGCCAGCACCGAGACGAGGCCTGAGCGCGTGCGCTCGGCGGCCGGCTTGATCGCCGGCACCGTGCCGACAAAAGGGTGACCGGGAAATTTCTCGCGCAACGCGTCGATCACCAGCGTCGACGCGGTGTTGCACGGGATGACCGAAATCTCGGGCTGGAATTTTTCCAGCAGCGCGCCGAACAGGCCAAGGATATGGGCGTTGAGGGCCGGCTCCTCCCAGGCGCCATAGGGGAAGGCGGCATCGTCGGCGACATAGACAAAGCGGCGGTCGGGCATCAGCACGCGCGCCTCGCGCAGCACGGTGAGGCCGCCGATGCCGGAATCGAACATCAGGATCGGCCGCTCAGTCATTGTCGGTTCCCTTTCCGCCGAGCGGCGGCATGTCGTCGTCCTTGCCGGTGCCGTCTGCCTTGTCTGCCAGGCGATCGCCTTCCGCCTTGCGGGCGCGCGCCACGGCCGCCGGCAAGCGTCTTGGATCGTCGCCCGGCGAACCCTCGCCACGCGGCATCGCCGGTGAAAACCTGTCCAGCGACGAGATGATACCGCGCAGCACCTTCAGCTCCGGCTCGGCGAAACCGGCACGCGTCAGCACGGCGCGCAGATTGTCGACCATCTTCGGCTTCTTCGGTGCGGGGCGGAAATAACCGCGCGCTTCCAATGCGCCTTCGAGATAGGCGAACAGGCCGTGCAGCTCTTCCTTGCTTGCCGGCTTCATGTCCGGGCCCGAAAAATTGGTTTTGGTCTCGTCTTCCAGCCCGGACTTCATCCACTCGTAGGACATCAGCAAGGCCGCCTGGGCGATGTTGAGCGAGGAGAAATCGGGATCGACGGGAAAGGTGACGATCTCGTCGGCAAGGCCGACCTCGTCATTGTAGAGGCCGAAGCGCTCGCGGCCGAACAGGATGCCGGTGCGCTGCCCCATTGCGTGACGGGTCCGAAGCACCCTGCCCGCTTCCACCGGGCCGCGCACGGATTTGAAGCCGTCGCGCTGCCTGGCCGTGGTCGCGAAAACAAAGTTCAGATCGGCGAGCGCCGAGGCCAGGTCGTCGAACACCTTGACGGCGTCGATGACATGGTCGGCGCGGCTGGCGGCCGCGCGCGCCTTCTCGCTCGGCCAACCGTCGCGAGGGTTGACCAGGCGCAGTTCCGACAGGCCGAAATTGGCCATGGCACGAGCCACCATGCCGATGTTCTCACCGAGCTGCGGCTCGACGAGGATGATCGCCGGGCCAGCGGTCGTGAGGCCGTGCTGAAAGTCCGTTCCGGTCATGTTTTCCAGGTGATTGCGCCATGAAGTCTCCGCGTCGTGCCATATCGATGCGGCTTTTTGAAGAGTTATCCGCCACTTGGCCGACAAATAGCCTTGTGCCGTCCCCTCGGGAGATTGACGGGATGCGGCATCGCACTCGTGCCCTCAACCAAAAGACATTCGACCTCGTTGCTGCGTGATGGCTCGACCGGGCGCCTCAAACCGCCGGCAAATGGAAACACGGGTCCTCGCTGTTGCTATTGACGATATTTCCCATTTTTAGAAATCATCTACGATCCAAATGCATATTTATTTACGATGACGCATCGCGTCGGTGGAAAATCAAATTAGAAAAAGGTAATCTCCCGCCCGCTTGGGTCCAGCGTGTATTGACGAATGGTATTGAGAAGACGGAGCGTGTCTTGCACACTCCCGTCATCTATTCATGCCCCAGGCATTTCATCACGGATTTCAACGGCCGACGAGGGCGTTGGCCAAATCTAGGAGGGGCAAATGAAAATCGTACGATTTTTCCTTTCACTCGCCGTGTTGCTTGCAGCATCGATCTTCCTGATTGCGCCAGCTTCGGCGCAGGCGACTAGGACGTGGGTTTCCGGCGTTGGCAACGACGCCGATCCGTGCAGCCGAACGGCACCGTGCAAGACGTTTGCCGGTGCCATCTCGAAGACGGCGACGGCCGGCGAGATCAACTGTCTCGATCCGGGCGGCTTTGGCGCGGTCACCATCACCAAATCCCTCACCATCGACTGCAGAAACACTGAAGCCGGTGTGCTTTTTACGCTCGGCACGAACGGCATCATCGTCAACGCTCCCGCCGGCTCGATAGTGCATCTCCGCGGCCTCGATCTAGACGGTGTAGGCACAGGCGCCGACGCCGTGCGTATGCTTGGTCAAGGTCAACTGCATATCGAGGACTGCAACATAGAGCGGGTGACCAGCAACGGCGTCGAATTCGCMGCCAACGCCAACAGCGAACTCTACATAAGCAACACGCGGATAGCTGAGRCAGGCGCCGAAGGTGTTCTTATCAAATCGTCCGTGGCTGCTGGTATCAACGCCATCCTTTCAAGAGTGGAAATCACCAACAGCGGCAGCGGCATTCTTATCGACGGCACGGGCAACACCGTGGCCATGAACCTGACGCTGACCAACAGCCTGATCAGCGGCAACACCGGCAACGGCGTGGTGGTCAAATCCGTCGCAGCGGCATCGCCGGTGCGCGCGACGATTACCGGCAACACGATCAGCGCCAATGCCGGCGCCGGCGTCAACGCCAACGGTGCGGCTGCCAGCGGCAACGGAAGCGCCATCGCCTTTCTCGGCGGATCGACGATCTTCGGCAATGTCACCGGGGTCAGCAATACCGGGAGCGGCGCCGTCCAGTCGTTCAAGAACAACATGATCGCCGGYAACGTAACCGACGGCACACCGCTCACCGCCTTCCCGGGCCCTGGCGGTACGCCGCTGCAATAAGCGACGACAGCCTGCGCGGTAGCGTGAACAAAGGCGATGCCGGCTGCCCTCAAGGATAGGCGGCATTGCCTCTTTGTTCCCGACTGCCATAGCAGGAGCCTGCGTCTTCCGCTGCCCGGTTGCACCGCTCGACCATGGCGGCCCAAGCCGTCGACAAATGGACCCGCCCTGTGCTCGGTGCCGGCATTGACGATATTTTCCATTTGTAAAAATCATCAACGATCCGAATGTATATTTATTTACGATGACGCGTCGCRTCACTGGAGAATCAAATTAGAAAAAGGTAATCTCCCGACCGCTTGGGTTTTCAAAGTGTATCGACGGTTGGTATTTCGAAGATGGAGTGTGTCCTGCACGCTCCCGTCGTTTATTTATGCCCCAAGCATATCGACACCGGTTTCCATGGCCGACGAGGCGTTGGCCAAATCTAGGAGGGGCAATTGAAAATCTTACGGTTTTTCCTTTCACTCGCTGTGTTGGCTCTCGCGTCAGCCTTCCTGATTGCGCCAGCTTCCGCGCAAGCGACGCGGACGTGGGTTTCCGGCGTTGGTGACGACGCCAATCCGTGCAGCCGGACCGCACCCTGCAAGACTTTTGCCGGTGCCATCTCGAAGACGGCGACGGCCGGCGAGATCAACTGCATCGACCCGGGCGGTTTTGGCGCGGTCACCATCACCAAATCCATCACCATCGACTGCAGAAACACTGAAGCTGGCGTGCTCGCGTCCCTCGTGAATGGCATCATCGTCAACACGCCGGTCGGCTCGGTGGTGCATCTTCGCGGTATCGACATAGACGGTATAGGCAATGGCCTCGACGGCGTGCGGATGGTTGGCCAGGGTCAACTGCATATCGAGGACTGCAACATAGAGCGGATGGGCGGCAACGGCGTCGAATTCGCCGCCAACGCCAACAGCGAACTCTACATAAGCAACACGCGCATAGCCGAGTCAGGCGCCGAAGGTGTTCTCATCAAAACGACCGGGGCCGTTGGAATCAACGCCATCCTTTCGAGGGTGGAAATCACCAACAGCGCCAGCGGCATTCTTGTCGACGGCACCGGCAATACCSTTGCCATGAACCTGACGCTRACCAACAGCCTKATCAGCGGCAACACCGGCAACGGCGTGGCGATCAAATCCGTCGCCGCGGCATCGCCGGTGCGTGCGACGATGACCGGTAACACGATCAGCGCCAATGCCGGCAGCGGTGTCAACGCCAACGGTGCCGCTGCCAGCGGCAACGGAAGCGCCATCGCYTTTCTCGGCGSATCGACGATATTCGGCAATGTCACCGGGGTCAGCAATACCGGGAGCGGCGCCGTSCAGTCGTTCAAGAACAACATGATCTCCGGCAACRTWGCCGASGGCACACCGCTCACCGCCTTCCCGGGCCCCGGCGGTGCGCCTTTGCAATAAGCGACCGCCGCTTCCGCGGCAGCATGAAACAAGGCGATGCCGGTTGCCCATCAGGAGCAGCGCGGCATCGCCTTTTTTTGTTCTCGATTGCCAGATCGGTTCACCGTTTCACGGAAACGCCGTACCGCTCTATCTTTCTTGTTTTTGTCGCAATTCCCTGAGGAAAAGCGCCATGCGCTTTTCCCGAGAAAACCGCTTCGCACTTTTCCTGGAATTGCTCCGGCAGCAGCCCGCGTCTGCGTCGTCCCGGTTTGCACCGCTCTGATCGCTTTGCTATAGGCGAAGTCCCTGCTCTGGCGAGGTCTGCCCCGCCATCACCCAACTRTTGAACGAGGCATTCTTTCCATGGCGAAGATCAAGGTGGCGAACCCGGTCGTCGAACTCGACGGCGACGAGATGACCCGCATCATCTGGCAGTTCATCAAGGACAAGCTGATCCACCCTTATCTCGACCT
>NZ_JBFULQ010000064.1:0-18867 GCF_054049815.1 Mesorhizobium sp. P5_C1
GCGCTCGACAATATCAAGCGCATCGTAGGGGCGGTCGACCTGCCGGTGACCATGGATCTCGAGGGCGGCTACGGCATTGAACCGGAAACCGTCGCCCGCACCGTGACGCGTGCCGTGCAGGCCGGCGCCATCGGCTTCAATTTCGAGGACCAGATCGTCGGCGGCACCGGCCTGCATGACATCGCGCTACAGGTGAAGCGGATCGAAGCCGCCGCCGCGGCGGTCAAGGCCTCAGGTATCCCGGCATTCCTCAACGCCCGAACCGACATCTTCCTCAAGGCCAAGCCGGATGCGCACGACAAGGCGCTGCTCAACCAGGCGATCGAGCGGGCGCATGCCTTTGAAAAAGCCGGTGCCAACGGTTTCTTTGCGCCGGGCCTTGGCGATGAGCGCCTGATCGAGGCGCTCTGCAAGGCAATCGCGTTGCCGGTCAACATCATCGCACTGGCGCATGTGCCGCCGCGCCAGCGGCTGGCGGAACTCGGCGTCGCCCGCATCAGCCACGGCCCGGTGCCTTACCGCCAGATGGCCGAGTGGCTCGAAGCGAAAGCGCGACAGGCTATTTCCGGCTAATTCAGTCCTCCAGTGTTCCCGATCTGGCGTCGGCGCTCTTGCTGTCGCCCACCAGCTTCAACAAGTCTTCGCCGGCGCGGATGATGCGGCGCGAGCGGCGGGTGAGGATGATGCCATCCTGCGGTGCCAAAACTTCGGTGCGGCCATCGGTTTCACCCGGTGCATGGACGATGGTGGCGAGGCGAGCGCCCTTGGCGACGCGGTCGCCGGGCTTCACGTCGTAAAGCACGGCGCCCGCCCGGGGTGCCGGCATCATCTCGATGTTTTCCAGTGGTGCGACGACACCGGTGAAAGGACCGGGTGCGGGCAGGGCGGTGTCGGTAATCACGCCGCGCGCCACCAGCAGCCGGTAGAGGCCTTCGGCGTCGGCGGCGGCCAAGGCGCCGTCGACATCGAGGATGCCGCGATATTCGACCGTCGTGGCGACGCGACGGTCGAGTTTGGCCATGTCATCGGGAACGTTCTGGTAGGGCATGATCGAGGCGCCCTCGAACGTACCGTCGGTGTCTTCGCYCCACAGCATGACCGCATCAACGCCCATGGCGGCGGCACAGTCGGCCATCGCCGGCCACAGGCTGGTATGGACATAGAGATAGGCGAGGCCCTCGTCATCGCAATGCAGGTCGAGCACAATGTCGTGGCCGAGCGAAAGCTGCACCAGCCGGGTCTTCAATCGCTGGTCGACAGGGCCAAGCGTGACGTCGGGCAAGAGTGCTGCGTCGGGTGCGGCAAGCAGCGGAAAGCCGCGATTGAAGTTGGTGCGGGTGCCGAGATGGAAGCGGCCCTGATGCTCGCCGAAATGATATTGGGCGCGGCCGATCGGGTTGGCCCAGGGCACGACGGTGATGTTGCCCTTGATGCGGCCTTCGGCCTCGGCCTTGGCCAGCATCGGCATCAGCGCGTCGATGGCGACGACGCCCGGCAACTCGCCGGCATGGAGTGCCGCCTGCAGATAGGCTGACGGAGCGGCCTTGCCGGTTCCGACAAACCGGAACAGCGGAAATTCGTAGGAAACTCCTTCGCTTTCGCCGGCGATGCGCTCGATCGATTTCTGCATGACTTTCCTCCATCAAGAGCGACAAGACATGCCCATTTGAAGGCGCCGATGTCGATTGGTCCAGCCTGCCGCGCTATGGGCGCAAGCGGTTATTCCGCGGCAGCCTGAAGCGGGACGGCAGGCGTGCGCCCATCCAGTGTCTGCGACAGCACCGCGACGATGACCGCCAGCAGCGCCAATGCCGCGCCGACCAGCGGCAGGTTGGCATAGGAAACACCTGCGGAAAGGGCCACGCCGCCGATCCAGGCGCCGCTGGCATTGCCGACATTGAAGGCGCCCTGGTTCAGCGTGGCGGCAAGGTTCGGCCCTTCGGAGGCCGCCTCGACGACGCGGATCTGCAGCGGCGGCACGACGACGAAGATGAGCAGGCCCCACAGGAAAACGATGCCGATGGCAACGCCGGCTATGGCGCCGAACTGATTGAAGCCGACAAACAGGAGCGCCAGCAACAGCAGCGTGCCAATGACCGTCGGCATCAATTTCCAGTCGGCGAGCCGGCCGCCGATGATGTTGCCGATGGTCATGCCGGCGCCGAACAGCAGCAGCACCCAGGTGACGGCGGAAGTGGACAGGCCGGACACGTCGGTCAGATAGGGTTTTATGTAGGTGAAGACGGCAAACAGGCTGGCCGAGGCAAGGGCGGCGATCAGCATCGCCAGCCAGACCTGTAGCTTGCCCAGCACGCGCAATTCGCCGCGCAGGCCGCCACCGCTCGGTTCAGCGACGTCGGATGGTACCAGCCAGGCGATGCAAGCGACCGAGATCAGGCCGATGCCGACCACGGCGAGGAAGGTGGCGCGCCAGCCGAAGGCTTCGCCCAGGGCGGTGCCGGCGGGAACGCCAAGGATGTTGGCCAGCGTCAGCCCGGCGAACATCAGCGCGATGGCGCTGGCGCGCTTGTTGCGCGGCACAAGGCTCGCAGCAACGACCGAACCGATACCAAAGAAGGCGCCGTGGCCGAAGGCGGTGAAGACGCGCGCGGCCATCAGCATCCAGTAGTTGGGCGCGATGGCGCAGAACAGATTGCCAACGACAAACAGCGCAGCGAGCCCAACCAGCACCGGCTTGCGAGGCAAATGCGCGGTGCCCATCGCCACGATTGGGGCGCCGAAGACCACGCCCAGCGCATAGCCGGTGACCAGCAGGCCGGCCGAAGGGATGGACACGCCGAGGTCGGCGGCGACCTCCGGCAGCAGGCCCATGATGACGAATTCGGTGGTGCCGATGCAGAAGGACGCAATGGCAAGCGCAAGGATCGGCAACGGCATGA
Source organism: Mesorhizobium sp. P5_C1 (assembly GCF_054049815.1). Classification (NCBI taxonomy): domain Bacteria; kingdom Pseudomonadati; phylum Pseudomonadota; class Alphaproteobacteria; order Hyphomicrobiales; family Phyllobacteriaceae; genus Mesorhizobium; species Mesorhizobium sp. P5_C1. The sequence continues at coordinate 2,901 of NZ_JBFULQ010000064.1, forward strand.
GGCGTCCAGACTGAATCGGTTCAAATTCAGATTGAACGCGTAGCCCTGTTCCGCGCAATATGCATTGCTGCAATGCAGCAATGCATAAAGTCCAGAGCTTGGCGCGAGTGTGAGTGTCTCACACCAGCGGCTTCAGCTCCTGGGCGATGGTTGGCAGCAGTTCCGAGACATTCGGGTGGATGTGCACCGCGCGCGCCAGCGTATCGACGGGCGCCTTGGCGTACATCAGGTCGAGCACGCAATGCACCGCCTCGTCGCCGCCGGGGCCAAGCACAGAACAGCCGAGGATCTCCCTGGTGTCGGCATCGACGAGGATCTTCATGAAACCCTGTGTCTCGCCCTTTTCGACCGCGCGTCCGACGCGGGTCATCGGCCGCTGGCCGACCAGCGCCCGGCGACCGGATTTCTTCACCGCGGCCTCGGTCATGCCGCAGCGGCCGAGCGGTGGGTCGATGTAGAGCGCATAGGCCTCGATGCGGTCGCTGACTTTGCGCGGATCATTGTCGAGCAGGTTGGCGGCGACGATCTCGTAGTCGTTGTAGGAGGTGTGGGTGAAGGCGCCCTTGCCGTTGCAGTCGCCCATCGCCCATATGCCGGGCACGCTGGTGCGCAGCTGGTCGTCGACGGTGACGAAGCCGCGCTTGTCGACCTCGACGCCGGCTCTGTCGAGGCCGAGATCGTCGGTGTTGGGCACGCGTCCCAGAGCCAGCAGCACATGCGAGCCGACCGCCGGCGGTTTGCMGGCGGAGAAGGTCACGGCAGTGTCGTTGCCTTGTTTGGCGAAGGCGATGTCGTCGGCACTGAGATGGACCGTAATGCCTTCGTTTTCGAGGATGGAAAGGATGGCGTCGGAAACATCCTCGTCCTCACGGCCGGTCAGCCTGGGAGACTTCTCGATCACCGTGACGTCGCTGCCGAAGCGGCGGAACATCTGCGCGAATTCGAGCGAGATGTAGCTGCCGCCGACGACGACGAGATGGCGCGGCAGCACGTCGAGATCCATCATCGAGGAGTTGGTCAGATAGTCGATATCGTGGATGCCGGGCAGGCCGGGCACCGAGGCGCGGCCGCCGGTGTTGAGGAAGATTTTTTCGGCGGTCAAAAGGTCGTCGCCGACGCGCACGGTGTTGGCGGATTCGAAACGCGCATGGCCGCGATAGAGCGTGCATTTGTCCATGCCGGCGATCCAGGTTTCGAGCCCGATGCGGGCGTCGTTCGACACCTTGTCCTTGCGCGCCTTGATCGCCTTGTAATCGACGCCGACGGGGCCGCTGAGCGTGACGCCATAGTCGGCGGCCCGCCGCGCCAGATGCGCGGCATAGGCGCTGGCGACCATGGTCTTGGTCGGCATGCAACCGGTGTTGACGCAGGTGCCGCCGACCAGCTTGCGCTCGATCAGCGCCACGCTCTTGCCGACGGCATTCAGCCGGCTGGCCAGCGACGGGCCGGCCTGTCCGGCGCCGATGATGATGGCGTCGAAGGTCTTTGCCGTCATGCCACCGCCGCCACGATCAGCAGGCCGCCGATGATCGCCACTGCGTCCTCGATAAAGGCGGCGGGCGGGTCCTTGCCGAAGGCGGCTGCCAGCCGGCCGCGCGCTTCGGCACCGCCCAGCGTGCCGATGACAGCGCCGATGGCGCCGGCGATCAGGCCGCCGATGGTGGAACCGCCGGTGGCGCCGATGACAGCGCCGGTAAACGCGCCCATGATGATGCGGGCGCCGAATTGCTGCGGCACTTTACGGCTCGGCGTCGAAGGCAACTGGTCGGTGACCAGTTCGACGATGGCCAGGATGGTGAAGATGCCGACAGCCGCCCAGTGGCTCATGAAGCTGGCCCAGGTGGCGGCGACCGGCAGCCAGCCGAGATAAGCCCCCCAGGCGACGGCGGCCGGCGCGGTCATCGCGCGAAGGCCGGCAATGACGCCGATCAGAAGTGCGAGAATATACAGCATGATTGATCCCCTCATCGCCGGGCCAGGACAGCCCAGCAAGAGCAGGCTAGCATAGGCTTGGCCTTTGACCAGACATGACTTCGAAAAATCGGAATGGATTTTGCGCCCGGAATTGGCAGAAGCTGGCACTTCTCCGTCCGCGGCATTTGTGCTTTGGCGGGGATGCCAAAGGGAGGACACCGTCATGGCTGGAAGCGAGCGCGCCAAGATGGCGGCCGGCGAATGGTACACCTGCCTCGATGACGAACTGGAGGCCTTGCGCGTCATGGCGCGCGACGCGGTGTTCGAGCACAATTGCCTGCCACCCCGGCAGCGCGGAAACCTCGGGCCGGGCTTGAAGGCATTGCTCGGCGGCGTGGGCGAGGGCGCCCGCATCGAGGCGCCGTTCCACTGCGCCTACGGCTTCAACATCTTTCTCGGCGATGCCGCCTTTCTCAACGCCGGCTGCACCATTCTCGATACGGCAAGCGTGCGCATCGGCAGGGGAACGCTGCTCGGCCCCAATGTGCAAATCTATTGCGCCGAGCACCACAGGGAGGTCGCCGGGCGGCAAGCGGGGCTGGAGATCGCGAGGCCTGTCGAGATCGGCGCCAATGCATGGATCGGCGGCAGCGCGATCATCCTTGGCGGAGTCAGCATCGGCGAGGGCGCCATCGTCGGCGCCGGCGCGGTGGTGACGCGCGACGTGGCCGCGAACACCACGGTGGTCGGCAACCCGGCGCGGGCGGTCAAGCGCGGCTGACGCTAGAGCGGTTCACCGTTTCACGGAAACGCCGAACCGCTCTATCTCTTTGTTTTGACGCAATTCCCTGAGGGAAAGCGCTACGCGCTTTTCCCGGGAAAACCGTTTCACACTTTTCCTGGAATGATGCCGAAATGTGTGAAGCGGTTTTCGGACGACATCATGCTCTATCTCTTCGAGTTCGGCTCTAAGCCTGGAAACCGGATCGTCGCTTCGAACCCGTCTTGCCGCCCGGATGCCGGTGAGTTCAGAACCAGCGTCGCATCGATCTGTTGCAGGATCCGGCTGACGATCGCCAACCCGAGGCCCGATCCCTCGGCGCGCGTTGCGCCGCGCTCGAACCGTTTGATCAGGCTGCCTGGGGCTGGAACCACCGGACCTTGGTTGATCACGCTAAGTCGGGCGTCTTCGTCGATCCGCACGACAACCTCTCCGCCTTCGGGACCATGCCGCAAGGCATTCTCGATAAGGTTGCGCAGGACGATGGCCAGCGCATCCGTGTCGATCGCGGCCAGCGCCTTGCCTTTCACCGGCGTTTCGAGGCGAAGGCGGCCCTTGTTTTCGCTGTGCTGTTCGAAGTCTTCGACCACCAGTGCCGCGACCGCGGCAAGGTCGGCAGGCTTGCCGGCGGCGGCCACTCCGGCGTCGGCGCGCGCCAGCTGCATCAACTTTTCGGACAGGCCGGCGAGATTGGACAGCGCTGCCTTGATCTGGCGTGGACGTTTTCTTGCCGCGTCGTCCGGAGCTTCCGCGATCAGCCGCTCCGTCTGTGCCAGTGCGCCGGCAATCGGCGTGCGCAATTCATGCGCGGCATTCGCGGTGAATTCTTTTTCCGCCTCAAGCGCCATGTGCAGGCGCCGCATCAGGCTGTTGACCGACTTGGCAATGGCGGCGAGTTCGGAAGGCAGTTCGGTGGTTCGGATCGCAGCGAGGTTGTCGCCGTGACGGGCGCTGATCTCGCCGCGCAATGTTGCAATCGGCCTCAGGAAACGCGCCAGGGTCAGCCACGCGACAAGTGCGCTCAGCGGGATCAGGATGACCATCGGTATCAGGAAACCGGTGGCGGCTTCGAAGGTTTCCTCGTTGCGCCGTGCATCGAGCTCGGCGACCTGGATGAAGATCGTGCCGCCAACCGCGGGCTCGGTGTAGATGCGCCATCCGGCGGCCTCCGAAAAGCCCTGCGCGAGTTCAGCCGTGAGCGGCTCCGCGGGAGCATTGTAGGAGTGCAGGAGAACACGGCCACTGCCGTCCCGCACCTGGAAGATGAGGCGACCGCCTATATCGTCCGAGACGGCCTCTGCCAGCCTGCGGGGCGATTGCGAAACCTCGCGCCCGAAAAGATCGTCGATGACCAGCGGCAGCAGCCGGCGGGCCGCTTCCTGCATCGAATTGTCCATGGCTTCGTTGATTTCACGATGCAGGGTGATGCTTCCCGTGACCGCGGCGACCAGGCCGAAGGCGACCGTGACCAGGATCAGYGAGGAAACGAGACGACCGGCAAGGCTGTCGAAGAGCCTCATGGGAACGCCAGACGGTAGCCCAGCCCCCTTACGGTCGTGAGGGCCTCGCGCCCGATCTTCTTGCGCAGGCGGCTGACATAGACTTCGACCGTGTTGCTTTCGATCTCCGCCCCGAAGGCATAGAGCGCATCCTCGATCTGGTTCTTGCCCACGGTCATGCCGGGCCGGCGCAAGAACTGCTCGAGCACCGCCCATTCGCGGGACGTCAGCATGGCCTCCCTGCCGTCCACGACAACCCGGCGGGCGGCCTGGTCGATTTCGACCGGCCCGAGCCGAACCAGGGGATTTGGGTTTCCAGCATAGCGGCGCGCGACCGCGGCAAGGCGCGCGGACAACTCGCCGAGATCGAAGGGCTTGACCAGATAGTCGTCTGCTCCGGAATTCAGGCCCTCTATCCGGTCGGAGAGCTGATCGCGCGCGGTCAGGATGATGACCGGCGTATCGGTGCCTTCACGGCGCAGCGTCTTCAGGAATTCGAGCCCCCTGCCGTCCGGCAGATGGAGATCGAGCAGGACGAGTTCATAGGAGACGACATGAAGGTGATCGCCGGCATGGCCAAGTGTCGTGCTCCAGTCCACGGCATGACCGTCGGCGGCGATATGATCGCGCACCGCCTCGCCCAGCACGGGGTCGTCTTCGATTAGTAGAACGCGCACCTTGCCTCCGTGTTCAGCAACACGCCACCTCCATGCGGGACAAGGCTGACAGGAACCTGAACGAAAGCCAACTGCGGCTTTTGAGCGATACGATACGCGTTCAGGCTGCTGTCAGGTTTCACGGTCAGGGTTCGCGACATCGGAATTGGCCGATGGAGAAAACAAGATGAAGACCTTGATCATGACCGCGCTGGTGATGGCTGTTGCCGGACCGGCTTTCGCCGCCGACAAATGCGATGTGCCGACCGACCAGTGGCAACCACGCGAGGCGCTGCAAAAGAAGCTTGAAAGCGAAGGCTGGAAGGTGCGCAGCATCAAGACCGAGAACGGCTGCTACGAAGCCAAGGCACTCGATGCCAATGGCAAAAAGCTGGAAGCCGTGTTCAATCCCAAGACGCTCGAGTCGGTCGGCGCCGATTCCGACGACGGTTGATCGCCATGAACGCCACCGCTTCGACACGAGACACCTCGGTCGAGTCGACACGAGAAGCCTCGGTCAGGGTCTGGAGTTCCTACGTCCGCCTCTTTCATTGGTCGCTGGTCCTGTGCGTTGCGGTGGCCTGGCTTTCCTCGGGAGAAATCATGAAGCTGCATGAACTGGCCGGTTACAGTGCCGGGGTCTTGATAGCTTCACGGCTGATCGCAGGGCTGGCGGGATCGGGTCACACACGCTTCCGTCAGTTCGTGCGTGGGCCGCGCACGGTGAGCTTGTACATAGCCGATGTGGCGCAGGGTCGCGAAAAGCGTCATCTCGGCCACAACCCTGCCGGCGGCGCCATGGTGCTGGCGCTTCTAACCTGCGTGGCGGGAATTGCGCTTACGGGCTGGATGCAGACCACCGATGCCTGGTGGGGCGTGGCCTGGGTGGAGGACACGCACAAGATCCTGGGCAATGGAATTCTCGTGCTCGTCGGGCTTCATGTCGGCGGCGTGCTGCTGGCCAGCCTGCGCCATCGTGAGAATCTGGTTCGCGCCATGCTCACTGGCCGCAAACGCGCGCCATCGCCGGGAGACGTCGCCTGACTGCCTGGATCAGGGAATACCAAAGGCGCCGCAGTGATGCGGCGCCTTTGGCCGTTCTTTCTCAGAAAGGCAGGGCGTGCGGCACTGGTTCGTCCTGATCGGCTCGCCTCGAGAACTCGCGACGGTATTGCGCCGGTGACGTCTTGAGCCGTGCCGAAAAATGCTGGCGCAGCGACGTGGCGCTGCCGAAGCCGACCTCGAAGGCCACCATGTCCATCGATTTCTCCGTCGCTTCCAGCAACCGCTGCGCCAGTTCGATCCGCTGGCTGGTCAGCCATTCGCCGAAACTGGTGCCGATCGATTTCTGAAAGCGGCGGGTGAAGGTGCGGCGGGTCAGGCCGGCGGCCTCGGCGACGCGGTCTAGGTTATGCGTCTCGCCAAGCGTCGCGCGAACCGCGTCAAGCGCCTGGGTGAACCGATCGGCGTCAGCGCCTTTTGCGACTGGATGCTCGATGAATTGCGCCTGCCCGCCTTGCCGGTGCGGCGAAAGCACAATCTGGCGGGCGAGCCGGAGTGCGGCTTCCGCCCCATAGCGGGCGCGCACGATGTGGAGACAGCAGTCGAGGCCAGCCGCGACGCCGGCCGAGGTCACCACATCGCCATTGTCGACATAGAGCACCGTGGCATCGACGGCGATGTCGGGATGGAGTTTTTGCAGCCGCTCTGAATAGGCCCAGTGCGTCGCGGCACGGCGGCCTGAAAGCAGCCCGGCCGCGGCAATGGCGAAGGTTCCCAGACACAGGCCGACAATCAATGCGCCACGCTCGTGTGCTTCGCGTAGCGCCTCCATCAGCACTGGCGCTGGCGTCTCGCCGAGATGATGCCAGCTCGGGATGATGACGATGTCGGCGCCGTCGAGCCCTTCGAGCCCATGCGGCGCGGCAACCRTCAATCCGGCTTCGGTGTGGATCGGGCCGGCCTTGACCGCGCAGATGCGGAACTCGAAGCGCGGCAGCCCAAGCGATGTCCTGTCCTCGCCGAACACCAGGCATGGCACGGAGAGATGGAACGGGCTGATGCCGTCGAAGGCAAGGACGGCAATGATCGGGTCGGTCATGGGGGTTTCCGGCGAGTGAATGCGGATTGTCCCAATTCTTTCGAATGATGTCAATCGGGACACTTTCGACCGCTTGGCGTCTCGCCTATTTTCGACCCATCGCATTCAAGCCGGAAAGGAAAACACCATGTCTGACCCAGCCAACGCCACGCCACGTCGCGCGCTTGTCGTCGTCGACGTCCAGAACGACTATGATGGCGGCAATCTCGCCATCCAGCATCCGCCGTTCCGCGACAGCGTCGTCAATGTGGCGCACGCCATGGACGCGGCCGCCGCGACCGGCGTCAAAGTGGTGGTAATCAAGCAACTGGCACCCGAGACATCGCCAGTTTTCGCCAAGGGTAGCCATGGCGCCGAACTGCATCCCGAGATCGCCAAGCGCACCCGCGACCATTATGTCGAAAAGAACCTGCCCTCCGCCTTCACCGGCACCGATCTCGAAGACTGGCTGCGCGCCAACGCCATCGATACGATTACTGTCGTCGGCTACATGACGCATAATTGCGATCTGTCGACCATCATCCACGCTGTGCATATGGGCTTCGCCGTCGAGTTCCTGTCCGACGCGACCGGATCGCTGCCCTACGCCAACAGCGCCGGCTATGCTTCAGCCGAAGAGATCCACCGCGTGGTGACGATCATCCTGCAGTCGCGCTTCGCGGCGGTGCTCAAGACCGCCKAATGGATCGAATGCCTGAAGACCGGCACGCTGCCCGAGCGCGATACGATCTATGCCTCCACCCAACGGGCGCTAGCGCGCAGCGCCGCGTAGCCAGGTTTGTCCTTGGAAAGCAGAAAGGGCGGCCAGTGGCCGCCCTTTCAAATCTCGCAACGATCTCGAAATTCTCAGAACAGGCCTTCGATCTGTCCGGCCTCGTTGAGGAAGATCTTTTCCGAGGATGGCGCCTTGGGCAGGCCGGGCATGGTCATGACCTCGCCACAGATGATGACGACGAAGCCGGCACCGGCCGACAGCCTGACCTCGCGCACCGGTACGGTGTGGCCGGTCGGCGCGCCGCGCAGGTTCGGGTCGGTCGAGAAGGAATATTGCGTCTTGGCCATGCACACCGGCAGGTGGCCGTAGCCGGCTTGCTCCCAGGCGTGCAGTTGGTCGCGCACCGACTTGTCGGCGATCGCTTCCGAGCCGCGATAGATGCGCTGGACGATGGTGTTGATCTTCTCGAACAGCGGCATCGCATCGGGGTAGAGCGGCGCGAACTGCGAGGCACCGGATTCGGCCAGCGCCACCACCTTGTTGGCGAGCTCCTCGATACCGGCCGAACCCTTGGCCCAGTGCTTGCACAGGATCGCCTCTTCACCCATCGAGGCGACATAGTCCTTCATCGCCTGGATTTCGGCGTCGGTGTCGGAATAGAAGTGGTTGATGGCAACCACCGCCGGCACGCCGAACTGGCGGATGTTCTCGATGTGGCGGCCAAGGTTGGCGCAGCCCTTCTTCACCGCCTCGATGTTTTCCTTGCCGAGGTCTTCCTTCTTGACGCCGCCATTCATCTTCATGGCGCGCACGGTGGCGACGATGACGGCAGCGGCCGGCTTCAGGCCAGCCTTGCGGCACTTGATGTCGAAGAACTTTTCCGCGCCGAGGTCGGCGCCGAAGCCGGCTTCGGTGACGACATAGTCGGCAAGCTTGAGCGCCGTCGTGGTGGCGACGACCGAGTTGCAGCCATGCGCGATGTTGGCGAACGGGCCGCCATGCACGAAGGCCGGGTTGTTCTCCAGCGTCTGCACCAGGTTGGGCTGCATGGCGTCCTTCAAGAGCACGGCCATGGCGCCGTCGGCCTTGAGGTCGCGGGCATAGACCGGCGACTTGTCACGGCGATAGGCGACGATGATGTCGCCGAGGCGCTTCTCAAGGTCCTTCAGATCGGTCGACAGGCACAGGATGGCCATGACCTCCGAGGCGACGGTGATGTCGAAGCCGCCCTCGCGCGGAAAGCCGTTGGCGACGCCGCCGAGCGAACAGATCATCTCGCGCAGCGCGCGGTCGTTCATGTCCATGACACGGCGCCAGACGACACGGCGGGTGTCGATGCCGAGCTCATTGCCCCAGTAGATGTGGTTATCGATCAGCGCCGACAGAAGGTTGTGCGCCGTGGTGATGGCGTGGAAGTCGCCGGTGAAGTGGAGGTTCATGTCCTCCATCGGCACGACCTGTGCGTAGCCGCCGCCGGCGGCACCGCCCTTGACGCCGAAGTTCGGGCCGAGCGAAGCCTCGCGGATGCAGACGATCGCCTTCTTGCCGATGCGGTTGAGGCCGTCGCCGAGGCCGACGGTGGTCGTCGTCTTGCCTTCGCCAGCGGGCGTCGGGTTGATGGCGGTGACCAGGATCAGCCTGCCGTCCTTGTTGCCCTTCACYGACTTGATGAACTCGGCGGAAATCTTGGCCTTGTCGTGGCCGTAGGGCAAAAGGTGTTCGGTCGGAATGCCGATCTTGGCGCCGATCTCCTGGATCTGCTTCTTCTTGGCGCCGCGCGCGATCTCGATGTCGGACTTCACTTCGGCCATGACGGCTTTCCTCTGGATTGGTCGGTGGAGGGGACGGGGTTTGATCTCACTCGCATGCAGGCCGGAACCGGGGCGCGGGCATGTTTTAACCCTGTCGCTGCCACGGCGTCAACTTGCATGCAACTATGTTTCCTATGAAGAAAATTCATCTGCGGACCGGCCGACCTGTCATCGGTTCTTCCCGGCTCCGTTGCCGCGCCGTATAGAAGCCAGAGGACGCGTCGTTCCGCCGTCTCAAAACAGCCGCACAATGCACCGAATGCGACAGAAGCGACGGCGCAAATTCGCCATCGCTTCGGCTGCGGCCGGCAAGCCTTACTGCGTCAGCACGTTGCTGATTTCGACCATGTTGGAGCGCACCCTGAGCACGTAGAAGCCCATCGTCGTCAGATGCGTCGGCAACAGCCAGCCGTCTTCGCGGCCATTGGCGATGATGAAGGGCTGGATGCGCAGCGCCGAGACGAACTGCGCGTCCATCGTGTCCCACAGGCTCTGCAGGTGCTTTTCCTTGATGACGTCGTCGAAGTCGGCCTGGGCACCCTTCATCAGGCCGTAATAGGCGTAGAGCTGGCCATAGGCGAACCAGTAGCGGTCGTCGGCGCGGAAATCGAACCAGCCATCATTGTGGTTCTCGGCGCGCTCCTTGAGGATCGCCGACGTCGAGCCTATGTCGGATGAGATACGATCGATATATTGCTTCAGATTGTCGGCGCGGGCATCGAAGGTCGCCTGGCAGGTGGCGAGCCGGGCGTTGAAGGAGCGCAGCTTGCGCACCGCGTCGCGGTAATAGCTCGGCGTCGGCGTCTTCGGGCCGAACGGGCTCAGGCCGAAATACCAGGTGTATTCGTCGAACTGCAGATTGCCGCGCGCGTCCTGCAGATCAGCATCGATCTGCGACGTGGTGCGGACGCGGCCGAGATTGTCGGCGAGTTCCGTCGCCGTGCGCCGCACCGCCTGGTTGATGCCGCGCTGGAACGAGGCCTTGTTATCCATCCACGGCGTGTGGTCCCAGTCGATGCCGAACAGGCCGAGCTTGTAGAGGATCATCGACGAGATCCAGGCATTCTGGTTGACGTTGAAGTCGGTCAGGTCGGCGGCGATCTGGGCAATACCGGAGTTGCCGCAGGTCTTGGCGGTATCCGTGCCGGAGCCGGCGGCAACCTGTTCGCCGGCTGACACGTTGCGCTTCTCGAAAGTGTAGGTGTCGGGGTAGTTCGGGTTGAAATTGTTCCACCACTGGGTGGCGTAGAAGAAGTTGGCATAGAGGCCGATCAGCACCAGCAAGGCGACGCCGACCACCGCCTTGAGGATCCAGCCGCGCTGCGTGTACCAGCGCCCGGCCCACATGAACGGCCACAGGATGACGCCGATCAGGAGGCCGATGCCACGGCCGATCCACTGGAAAATCCGGGTGAAGAAGTTCACGATCGGATCGAGCATGGCGATGTCACCCCCTCAAAGCATGATGCCAAAAAGTTGCAGACTTTTTGGATAGCATCATGCGCCAAAACAACAAGTTAGAACGAAATGACGGTTCATTTCGTTCTAGTCAGTCAGGCCGTAGAGGCGTGTGCGAAACGCCACCTTGTCTTTCAAATATGTGGTTTTGAGAACGTCCACAACATGCGATCGCCAGGCGTCGCTGAAGCCGTCATAGTCCCTGTAGAAGCCCTGCTTGTTGAAGATGTAGCGCGAGACGAAGTCCGACGGGACGAAGTCCGAGATCAGCCGGTTGGTCAGCCAGGCGTCGGGATGGTCCGGTTTGGCGCGGATCACCAGGAAGCGCTGCTGCGGGAAGACATCCTCGATCTTGAGGTAGCCGAGCTGGGCGATCTCGCGCTTGGCGGCGTTGAGGAAGGGAAAATTGCCGTTCCTGGTGATCAGGTCGGCATGGCTCTGAATCCAGGTCTGCAGCCAGACCTTGTCGACATCGGTCAGGTTGCGGTCCGGCTCGGCGTCGCGGATCAGCGCGCGCACCACCATCTCGGCGCGATGCTCGAGATACCCCGAGGCCTCGATCCAGGAGGCGCGCGGCAGCTCGACGCGGCCGGTGGTGGCGAGGAACTTGAACACCTTGTCGGCGTCGTTGATCGAAAGATAGCTGACCTGCCACGGCCGAGAGCGGCGGAAACCAGGTGCGGCCGGATCGCCGATCACCGTCGTCATGTCCGGATCGACGAACACGTAGAGACCGCCGAAATGGCTGGTCCAGTAGGCATTGTGGCGGAAGATCACCTGGTCCGGCACCAGCGCGTTCTCGCGGATGTCGCCGCAGATCTTGGCCAGTTCCACCATGCGGGTCAGCATGGCGTTGTCGCGCCAGGCGTCGGGCTCCTGCTTCAGCCGGTCGACGAGCTTGCCGAGCTCGGCAGCCTTGCCCAGCACGTCCTCGGCCGACAGCACCTTGAACTCGACCTGGCTTATCGACAGCAGGTCCTCGATGTCGTTGACCTTGGGAACGGAATCCTCGATCTCGCCGTAGATCACGTCCTTGATGGTCAGCGCGTCGATGGCGCGCTGGTTCTTGGACATGAACTCGAACATCAACTGCGAGGTGTTGGAGAAGGCGGTGTGCACCACCGGCAGGTCGATCTGCGACGGCGTCAGGATGATGAAGCGGCGATTGACCTCGTTGGGGTCGAGATAGTCATAGTCGCCGCATTCCTCGGCCACTTCTGGCGAGAACCCTGTGCGGTCGATCTGGAAGCTCTTCAACTTCGTCGGCTTCAGGCCGAACGCCGCCAGCGCCTTGTTGTAGCGCTGGATCAAATGCGGCTCGTCGACGGTGAGCAGCCGGCCATAAATCAGCTCATTGTCGCGCAGCAGATCGGGTTTCTTGGCGGTCATCGTTCCTTCTCCCCGTGAACGGGGAGAAGGAAAGTTCACGCATTCCACAGACCCTTTTTCTTCATTTCCTCCATCTCGCGTGCGGCTCGTTCGCGCAGGCGTGCGTCGCGCAGCAGTTTTTCGACAGCGGCGTCGTCGGACTTGTCTGAATAGCGGAACTCGCTGTCGGCGTAGCGGTTGATCTCCTGCATGACCATGTCCATCGAGAACGGCCCGCGCAGTTCCTCGATCATCGCTCTCTTCTCGTCGTAGCCCTTGTGCATGAAGGCTTCCGGCTTCTCGAACCAGTCGTCGGGAAGCTCGATATCCATGGCGCGCATCTTGATGGCGTCGGTGACGTTCTTGATGGCGCGGCCGGTGAAGCGCGGCTCGGCATCCTTGATCAGGTGCAGATAAGTGCCGATGTCGGCCATCGATTTCGGCGCGCCGTTCTCCTTCATGTAGCGCTCGTAGACCTTCATCAGCCCGTCTTCCTGCGGCTTCTCATGCTCCTCGTAGGCCTCGGTCACGGCGCGCTGGATCTCCTGCGCGGCGTAGAGATCGTGGTCGCCGAGCGGGATCTTGTGGTTCTTGCCGGCAAGCAGCACGAAGATGTCGATGTAGTCGTCGCGCGTCTGCGGGCCGTCGACCAGCCAGCGGGCGCCGGCGCGCTGGCGCAGCGCATCGTCGACATTTTCGGGATAGTTGGAGAACATGCCAAACGAGCAGTTGCCGCGCACCACCGTGCCGGCACCGGCGAAGGCATCCATCAGCACGCCGGTGATCTCCTGCTGGCCGGCCGAGGCGCGGTCGTCGGAGCGGCGCGCCGCCACTTGGTCGATGTCGTCGATGGTGCCGAAGCCGATGACGCGCGGATTGAGCACATTGTTGATGAACTGGCGGCAGTTCTGGCCTGACTTGCCCTGGTAGGACGAGATTTGGTCGACGCCGAAATTCTCATAGGCGAAGGGATAGCCGGCGACCTGGCAGTAGCCGTTGACGAGGCCGGCGATCATCTGGATCAACGTCGTCTTGCCGGTGCCGGGGGCGCCGTCGCCGATAAAGGTGAACAGGAAGCCGCCGAGTTCGACGAAGGGGTTGAGCTCACGCTCGAAGTCGTAGGCCATCAGCATCTTGGCGAGCTTGACCGACTGGTATTTGGCGATGTGGTTGCCGACCACCTCTTCCGGCGTCTTGAACGTCATCACCAGCGGCTTCGAGCGCTTGCCCGGCGCGACGTCGAAACCGTCGAGGGTGAAGTTATCGGCATCGATGCGGATATGCGCGTTCTCGAACGGGCCAATGCCGTCGAACCGACCCTTGCGCGCCAACAGCCCGTCGATGGCGACGCGGGCAAAGGCGCGTGCCCTGGTCATCAGGTCGGCATCGTCGGACGAGCCCGATATCGCCTTGTCGAGGCCGGCCAGGATCGACTTCACCGCATCCTGCGGTGTGTCGAACAGGAAGTCGGGCTCGGGGATGTCGTTGGGCGCTTCGCCATCGCTGTCGATCAGCTGGAACAGATAGGAAGCGAGGCTGAAGGCGGAGATATAGGCCGAGGCGGACAGAAGCCTCTTGAAAGCCGAGGCCTCGTCGCCCTCGAGCGGCGCGCGGGTGTTTTTCGCTTGCAGGCTTTCGAGGTCCGAGCCTTCGGCAAAGACGTCCGATATGGCCAACGCGATGGCCGTACCGCGCCGGGCGCGAAACAACAATGTGTGCTGGGGGATGGTCAGCAGCTGGTCGTCGGGATGGACGGCGCCGACGGTCTTCGACAGCTCGACCTCGCGCGTGCGCCGCACCGAGCCGACCGAAACGGTCGAGACGAAGCGGCGGTTGGTGCCGGCCAGCGCCGTGCCGGACTCGCGTGAGGGGTCTTCCAGCACGACGATGCGGGTGATGAAGCTCTGCGCGGTGGCCCGGTGCTTTTCGATCGAAGCTTCCGGAATGGTGGTCAGGCCGGTATCCATGAAGAGTGCTCCGTGGTGTGACGGTCAGACGTCTGAGATGACCTGTCCGTTGGACAGGATGTGGACCTTGTAGCCGGCAAAGATCTTCTGCGCCTCGCCGGCGGCGTAGAGTGCCTGGTAGGCCTCGTGCGGGATCAGCGCATGGTTTTCGTAGCWGGACACGCCCTGGCGCGCGGCTTCCAGATCATCGGTGTTGATGAAGAATTCCTGCGTCGTCTTCTCGCTCGAAAACAGCCCCTTGCGGCCGGGTTTCTCGCTCTTGGAATAGACCTCCTGGATGGTCCAGGTCAGCAGCCAGGCATTTTCCGGCTTGCGCACCTTGGCCAGCACTTCGGTCACCGTCGAATTGTTGTCGGTGATCCCCGCCGAATAGAATGGGCCGAGCACGACGCGGCGCAACTGCTTGGGATGCAGCGGCTCGAAATCCTTGTCGAGGTTGACCGCGATGGTCGCCGGCGACAGCGTGTAGGCTGAGTTCTTCTCGGTGAAATCGTCGAAACGGTGGGCCAACTCGGGGTTGAGCAGGCCATCGACCGGCAGCGGAATGTCGACCTTGTCATTGAGCTTGCCGTTGCTGTCGACGAGCTGACGCACCATCGCGTCGGAAGAATCTTCCACCGTCACCATGTAGACCAGCGGCAGGTTGGCGCTGCCGTCGAACGTCGCCCAGTGGACGAGGTAATAGGGCCGCCCCGTCTTTGGATTGACCGAGACCTTGGCCGTCTGCGCCAGCGTGAACGGGCCGAACGTATTCTCGCTTTTCACGTCCTCGAGATAGAGCCGTTCGGCCATCGACTTCTGCAGCGCCTCGGGGAATTCCTTGTGGCGCAGGATGAAGTCGGCCATTTCCTCGCGCAACTCGCCGGCCAGCGGAATGTTGGCAAGCCGCGCGTCGGCCTGGCGACGGTCGTTTTCGAGTTCGAGCAGGTTCTGGAAGACCGGGAAGCCGCTTTCGGCGCGCGAAATGCGGAACGTGTCCATGAAGCCCAGCCGGTAGCGCCAGCAGACAAAGGACTTGTCGAGCCGGGCGATGTATTCGGCGACGATCTTGGCGACGATGCCATGCCGGTAGAGCGGCGAGCGATCGTCGCGCATGAACACTTCAAGGCCGCTCAGTGCGGCCGTGATGGCCGAGAAATACCGTGCGGCCGCTTCGTTTTCGGGGGTCATGCCTGTGCGCTCGCGGGCAGTCCAGTCACGCCTAAGACTGCACGTAGTTTGACGCGTTGTGCTTCTTCAGCACCTCGTCGAAGCGACGGGCAAAGGCATCGTCGGCCAGCTTTTTGCGGCGCTGGATGTCGGAGCTGGCGACCATGTTCTTCTCGTGCATTTCAAGCAGGTCGCCGATGTGTTTCTGCGAGGCGGCGCCGATGCCGGCCATGGTTTCCTCGGCGGTGTTGTCGACCTGGCTGCCAAGCGTGTTGATCTTGTGGGCGACGTCCTGCTGGGCGGCGGTCTTCAGCGAATCCTCCAGCGCCTTGTAGAGCACAATGCGTTGTTCGGTATCGATGGTCAGCTTGTTGATCAGCGTCGACTGAGCGGCGATCTGGTTGTTGAGCGAATCGACGAAGGTCTGGAACATTGAGGTGTAGCGTTCCAGCGTCTGGCTCTCGGCCAGCAACTCCTGCTCCTTGGCCTGCTTTTCATTGTATTCCGTCGCCAGCTTGGAGCGTTCGCCTTCGAGTTGCGTGCGGTCC
>NZ_JBFULQ010000065.1:0-18781 GCF_054049815.1 Mesorhizobium sp. P5_C1
GAGGGGGGTGTTCAAGCGCCGACATTTCCTCTCAAAACCTCGGAATGTCCGGAAACGGCAGCTTGCCGCCGGAAATGTGCATGCGCCCGAGTTCGGCGCAGCGGCGTAGCTGCGGGAAGACCTTTCCCGGGTTGAGCAGGTGGTTGGGGTCGAAGGCGCATTTGACCCGCATCTGCTGGTCGAGGTCGATCTGGTTGAACATCTCCGGCATCAGGTCGCGCTTCTCGACGCCCACGCCGTGTTCGCCAGTGAGCACGMCGCCGACCTTGACGCAGAGCCGCAATATGTCGGCGCCGAAGCTTTCGGCCTTGTCGAGTTCGCCCGGCACATTGGCGTCGTAAAGGATCAGCGGATGCAGATTACCGTCGCCGGCGTGAAAGACATTGGCGACGCCGAGACCGTATGTCTCCGACAGCTCGCGCATGCCGGCAAGCACGCGCGGCAGTTCCTTGCGCGGGATGGTGCCGTCCATGCAGTAATAGTCGGGCGAGATGCGGCCAACCGCCGGAAAGGCCGCCTTGCGGCCGGCCCAGAAGCTCAACCGCTCCTGCTCCGACTGCGAGATGCGGCAGGTGGTCGAACCGTTCTTGTAGGCGATAGCTTCGACAAGGCCGATCAGGTGGTCGACCTCCACGCTCGGCCCGTCGAGCTCGACGATCAGCAGCGCCTCGACATCCAGGGGATAGCCGGCATGGACGAAATCTTCCGCGGCATGGATCGCCGGCCGGTCCATCATTTCCATGCCGCCCGGAATGATGCCGGCGCCGATGATGTCGGCGACGCACTGGCCGCCCTGTTCGCTGGTCGGAAAGCCGATGAGCAGGGCGCGTGCGGTCTCCGGCTTTTTCAGGATGCGCACGGTGACCTCGGTGACGACGCCGAGCAGACCTTCCGAACCGGTCATCACACCGAGCAGGTCGTAACCTTCCGCATCGAGGTGACTGCCGCCGAGCCGCACCACCTCGCCATTCATCAACACCATCTCGATGCCGAGCACATTGTTGGCGGTGAGGCCGTATTTCAGGCAGTGCACGCCGCCGGAATTTTCTGCCACATTGCCGCCGATCGAGCAGGCGAKCTGGGAGGATGGATCGGGGGCGTAGWAGAAGCCCTCCTGCTCGACGGCGGTGGTGATGCCGAGATTGGTGACGCCCGGCTGAGCGACGACGACCCGGTTGGGGAAATCGATCGCAAGAATGCGGTTGAAACGGCTCATGACCAGCAGCACCGCGTCTTCCAGCGGCAATGCGCCGCCAGACAGCGAGGTGCCGGAGCCCCGCGGCACGACGCGGATGTTGCGGTCGTTGCAGTATTTCAGCACGCGGGAAACCTGCGCCACCGTCTGTGGCAGCACGACGACCAGCGGCAACTGCCGATAGGCGGTCAGGCCATCACTCTCGAAGGCCCGCATGGAATTGGCGGCGTCGACGACGCCCTCGCCCGGTACGATGATGCGCATGTCGGCGACGATCTCGTCGCGCCGGCGCATCGTGGCGTCGTCTGGTTTCGGCATGGCCAGGCCGGACATCAGCAGCCTCGTTTTGCTTGACTGGTCAAAATCTTTTACCAGTGAAGCGCGCCGGTTGCAAATCCCGCTTTGGCGGAAAGCCCAAAGTCACCGCCGGACAGGCTTCCGCAGCGGCAATCTGCCGCTGTACAGCCCTATTCGCCCGCCGGCTTGCCGGGTTCGGAATGCATCCGGCGTACGCGGCGCACGCCCCACCACACCAGCAGAATGGCGACGGGTACCGAGGCCGCGGTGACGACCTCCGGCGCGAAGGCATGGCCGAAGATCGAGGCGCCCTTGGCGACATAGCCGACGAGGCCGACCACATAATAGGAGACAGCGGCGACCGAGAGGCCTTCGACGGTCTGCTGCAGGCGCAGTTGCAGGCGGGCGCGATTGTTCATCGACGCCAGCAGGTCGCGGTTCTGCTTCTCGACCTCGACATCGACCCAGGTGCGCAGCAGCGTCGTGGCGCGGGTCAGCTTGCGCGACAGATTGGCCTGGCGCTCCTCGACCGAACGGCAGGTGCGCATGGCCGGTGCGACGCGGCGCTGCAGGAACCCACCCCAGGTGTCGTAGCCGGGCACGGCTTCTTCCTCGAGCGCTTCCAGCCGCTCGACGACGATGCCGTCATAGGCGCGGCTGGCGCCGAAACGGTAGAGGCTCGACGCGGCGTCCGCTTCCAGTTCGGCGGCGAGCTCGGTCAGGTCGGCCAGCAGCGTCTGGCTGTCGCGGGTTTCGGCGACCTTCATCTCCAGCGTGGTCTGCGCCAGCCTGTCCTCGATGCGGCGGGCGCGGCCGGACAGGGTCAGCGCCAATGGCAGGCCGAGCATGGCCAGCGTTCGGTAGGTTTCGATGTCGATCAGCCGTTGCGACAGCGCCCCGGTTCGCGCCGGCGTCAGGCCGCGGTCGAGCACCAGCATGCGGGTCATGCCGTCGCCATCCTGGCGGAAATCGGTGACGATGGCGGCGTTGCCGCGTTCGACCAGCGAATAGCACAGGCTGGTCGGGTCGAAGCCGGCGATCAGCCGCTCGCTCGCTTGCGTCCACTTGCGGATTTCGAGCCTGATCCCCGAGATGACGGTTCCCGGCGGGGAAAACCCGTTGCCGAACGGCGAGTCCTCCAGCGCCCTGCCGCTTTCGGAGAGCGGGCCTTCCCACAGGTAGGTCGAGAATTCCGTGTGCCGCTCCCAGCGCAGCGAGCCCTTGCCCCACTTCATGGCGTGGTGGCGGGCCTGGCGGTCGGGCGCGGCAATGCCCAGACGCCGCGACAGTTCGGACAGCACCGCATGGTCGACACCGGATCCGCCCTCGGTCATGAAGGCGAGTTGCACCAGGACACGCGGCTTGTCGATCAGCGGATGCGGCCGGGCATGGACCTCGCCAAGCGCACCGGGCCGGCCCTCATGCGCGGGAAAACCCATGACGCTGCCCTTGGCGCGCGGCTGGAACTCGAGATTGGACGGGTCGTCTGACACGGCTTGTCCCCCGGGGTTCTCTAGACCCTCTTACATTGCGTCCCTCTAGGGCCAATGGCCAGATGACGCAAACAGCAAAGTTTAGCCGAAGACGATATGGCGTCAGGCGTCAAAATCGACCCGCTTCGACCAATTGGATAAATAATTTGACCAGTTGGCGACGCAGGCTTTATCCTGCACGACAGCGGTTCACCTTCCAGGCATTCTGTTGAGCGACATTTTTTCCAGGATCGAGCATTCGCGCACCGCCGACGAGGTGGTGCAGCAGATCGAGAGCCTCATCCTGGAAGGCGTGCTGCGCACCGGCGACCGGTTGCCTGGCGAGCGCGAGCTCGCACGCCAGTTCGACGTGTCGCGGCCGATCCTGCGCGATGCTCTCAAGGCGCTCGAAGGGCGCGGCCTTTTGACGACCAAGGCCGGCGGCGGCACGCATGTCGCCGACATCATTGGCCAGCTGTTCACCAAGCCGGTGGCCGACCTGATCTCGATGCATCGCAAGGCGGTGGCCGACTACCTGGAATACCGCCGCGAGATCGAGGGCGTCGCGGCCGAGTATGCGGCGCGACGCGCCACTCCGGAGGATCTGGCGCTGCTCGACCGCATCATGGCGCGCATGGATGAAGCGCACCGGACCGGCGATTTCGACGACGAAGCCGAAATCGATGTCGAGTTCCACCACGCGATCTGCGAGTGCGCGCACAACATCCTGCTCTTGCACACGCTGCGCTCCTGCTACCGGCTGCTGTCGGAAGGCGTGTTCCAGAACCGGCTGCTGGTGTTCACCGTGCCCGGCGCGCGCGACGCGCTGCTTGCCCAGCACCGGGCGATCCATGCCGCGGTGAAGGCCGGTGACCCTGCGGCCGCGCGGCAAGCGGCGATGGACCACATGATCTATGTCGAGCGGTCGATGGCCGAGGCCGAGCGCAGCGGCGACTGGCAACGCGTCTCGCGGCTGAGGCTCAGGCAACGGTCTGAAGGGGCCAGATGAATTCACACGCAGACGCTCCCAGGACTGATAAGCGGGAACCCTCATGAGCCAAATCCTCACAATCGCCGATCTCAAGGACCTCGCGCGCCGGCGCGTACCAAAAATGTTCTTCGAATACGCCGATTCCGGCGCCTGGACGGAAAGCACCTATCGGGCCAACGAGGAGGATTTCGCCAAGATCAAATTCCGCCAGCGCGTGCTGGTCGACATGAGCAACCGCTCGCTGGAATCGACCATGATCGGCGAGAAGGTGGCAATGCCGGTGGCGCTGGCGCCGACCGGCCTGACCGGCATGCAGCATGCCGATGGCGAGATGCTGGCGGCGCAGGCGGCCGAGGAGTTCGGCGTGCCATTTACCCTGTCGACGATGAGCATCTGCTCGATCGAGGATGTCGCCTCGGTGACCAGGAAGCCATTCTGGTTCCAGCTCTATGTGCTGCGCGACAAGGATTTCGTGCTCGACCTGATCGACCGGGCAAAGGCGGCGAAGTGCTCGGCGCTGGTGCTGACGCTCGACCTGCAGATCCTCGGACAACGCCACAAGGATGTCCGCAACGGACTTTCGGCGCCGCCCAGGATGACGCTGGCCAACATCGCCGACATCGCCATTCGCCCGCGCTGGTGGATGGGCATGGCCGGCACCAAGCGCCGCACCTTCCGCAATATTGTCGGCCACGCCAAGGGCGTCGGCGACGTCGCCTCGTTGTCCTCCTGGACGACGGAGCAGTTCGATCCGCATCTGTCATGGAGGGATGTCGCCTGGATCAAGGAACGCTGGGGCGGCAAGCTGATCCTCAAGGGCATTCTCGACAAGGAAGATGCGCTGATGGCGGTCAAGACCGGCGCCGACGCTATCATCGTCTCCAACCATGGTGGGCGGCAACTCGATGGCGCGTCGTCTTCGATCATGGCGCTGGAGGAGATTGCGGACGCGGTCGGCGACACGATCGAAGTGCACATGGATGRCGGCATCCGCTCCGGCCAGGATGTGCTGAAGGCGCTCTGCCTCGGCGCCAAGGGCACCTATATCGGCCGGCYATTTCTTTACGGCCTGGGTGCGCTCGGCAAGGAAGGAGTTACCAAGGCATTGGAAATCATCCGCAAGGAGATGGACATCACGCTGGCGCTGTGCGGAAAGCGTCTGGTCACCGACATGGGCAAGGACCAGCTCCGGCGCTAAGTCCGTGACAGCCTGACCACGGAGACGGCGCAGAGTTGGCAGAACCCGGCATCCATTTTCTCGACGCGCATGGGCCGGAAGGTGTGCGTCTTTATGCGATCGGCGACGTGCATGGCCGGCTCGACCTGTTGGCCGCCATGCATCAGCGGATCGAGGATGAGATCGAGCGGGATGCGCCTGCCGACTGGCGCGTCATCCATCTTGGCGACTATGTCGACCGTGGACCGGACTCCAAAGGCGTCATCGACTTCCTGATCGAGGCGCGAGAGCGCGACCCGCGCCATGTGATGCTGGCCGGCAACCACGACGTCGGCTTTCTCGACTTTCTCAAGAAGCCCGACCCGGAAGGGCTTTTCATCCGTTTCGGCGGCATCCAGACGGCGCTGTCCTACGGCGTGGCGATCAGTGAAGGCACCAGCATGTGGTTCGGYAAAGCCGAGGCCGCCGTGCGCAAAGGACATGAATCCCTGGTCGAGGCGGTGCCGCAAACCCATATCGATTTTTTGCGATCGCTGCGGCTTTCGCTGACGCTCGGGGATTTCTTCTTCTGCCATGCCGGCATCAGGCCGGGCATCGCGCTGGCAAGGCAAAATCCGCAGGATCTGATGTGGATCCGCGACATCTTCCACAATTATCCGGGCCTGTTCCCGAAGATCGTGGTGCACGGGCACACGCCGGTGCCGGAAGCGGAAGTGATGGCCAACCGCGTCAATGTCGACACGCTTGCCTGGCAATCAGGCATGCTCAGCGCGCTCGTCGTCGACGGCCCGGACAAACGCATCCTGACGATCACGATCAAGGAGGCTGGGACGACGAAGGGAGCTTGAGCGCGGCGCGTCCAGGGACGCGAAAAACGCTCCGGCTTTTAGCGAAGCGAGGCGGTGACGCCGTAGCCGTCGACGGCGTTGTGGTTGTTGGCTGCGTCGGCGGAATAGATGCCGAGGCCGCACAGCACGATGGCGGACAACATAGCAAAGGACAGAAGCGCTGCTTTCACGGACGTCATCTCTTGTTGAGCTTGCTGCATCTGTGCACCAGGCGGTTACCAATGCGTTGAAACGGAGAATTCGCTTCAAAGTTTCGACGATTTCGCGCTTCTAGGCGCGTTCTGTATCGACGGTGTGTCGCGCGGGTCACACCAAAGGTTCACCGCGGTTGCACAGCCGATGCAGAGCGCGCGCCTTCTAGGATGACGGGCGGACACAAGCCAAGGATGAAAGGGGTTTTCCCCAGGCGGTTTCACCGCCGCGTGCCAATTATGTCACGCGGCAGGACACTGGGGTGCTCAAATTAGGGTGTGTTGAGATTCAGGTCAGGCCGAGCCGAAAACGATGGGTTCCGAGAACCGGAGCGGAGCGTACTTTTGGGTACGTGAGCACCGGAAGTGCAGGAAGCCGGCGTTTGCAGGCCGGCATCACCTGAATATCAACGCACCCTAGATCGTCGCCACCCAGGCGCGGGCAATGGCCAGGCCGGCAGCGTCGGCATCAGGCCCGTTACGGGCCATTTCGCCATCGAGCTTGCCGGCCCAGTCGGGATGGCGCGCGGCGATGGTCGGCGCAAAGGACGTGCTCCAGTCCTGCACCATCGGCCGGTCGGCCTCGAAATGGAACTGGAAGCCGTAGACGGCGCGGCCAACGCGAAACGCCTGGTTCTCGGCGACATCATTGCCGGCGAGCCGCACGGCGTTCTCAGGCAGCACGAACGTGTCGTCGTGCCACTGGAAGATCGAGAATTTTTCCGGCAACGCGCCAAGCACCGGATCGGCCTTGGCGTCCGGCGTCAGCGACACGCCGTGCCAGCCGAACTCGTTGGCGCCGCCGATGCGGTTCTCGCCACCGAAGGCGCGGGCAACGAGCTGGCTGCCGAGGCAGATGCCGAGCACGGCACGGTCCTTGTCGGCGAAATCGCGGGTCAGTTCGAGCAGAGCCGGGAAATAGGGATAATCGTCGTCGTCCAGCGCGTTCTGGCCACCGCCGAGCACCACCATGGCGTCGTGCCCGCCAGCATCATCCGGCAGGGGATCGCCCTTGTAGGGCAAACGCAGATCGAGGTCGGCGCCCGCTTCCGCCAGGGCCGCGCCGACCTGGCCAAGACCGGTATTGTCGTAGTTCTGGACCACCAGCACCCGCATCGCAAAACCCTGCTGACATGAAAATGATGCGAGGAGCGATATCATGCCGCCAGCATTGCAGCCAAGATGCGTGTTGCGGGAGAAAACTATGCCACTGCAGAACCGGGTCGATCCGTTCGGCGCCATCCACGCCGTGCCCGAGCGCGGGCTGTTCACCGGCAATCGCGGCATCATCCACGATCCCGAGACAAAGACGCTGCTGAAAAAGCGCTGGGCGCTTCCGGCCTGGATCATCTGCATCTGCCAATTCCGCGACGTGCGGCGCGAGCCGATGGGGCGCAACCGGAAGAGCGACGACCAGTTGGGTGGCAAAGCGGGCTGGACCGAGCTGTTCTTCCTCGACGAGGTAACGGCGCTGGCGGCCGGGCATCGCCCCTGCTTCTTTTGCCAGCGCGAACGGGCCAAGGATTTCGTCGGCCGCTTCGGCGATGCCTTCGGCATTGCCGAGCCACGCGCGCCGCAGGTCGACAAGCGGCTGCACAAGGAGCGGCTGGCGTCCGGTGGCAAGCCACCGATACTGGCCCTCGAGGACCTTACGGGTCTTCCCGACGGTGCGATGCTTGCTGATAGCGGCACCGCCTATGCCTTGCGCGGCGGAAAGGCGCTGCGGTGGTCTTTTGCCGGATATGGCCCACCCCGCGATTTCAGCCTGCTCGAAGGCAAGGCGCTTGCGTTGCTGACGCCGGCCACGACGCTCGCCGTCTTGCAGCATGGCTTTCGACCGGTGTGGCATCCGACCGCCGAGGCTTGACGCCGGCGGGCGGCTCGCTCATTCCTCGGCGATGCGCGCCAATTACAAGATGCAACGCCTGTTCGTGCCCGACGACCTCGGGCCCGAGATCGAGTTCGATGCCGGTCAGCAGCAGAGCCACTATCTGCTGCATGTGCTGAGGCTTGGCGAAGGCGCCGAAATCCTGGTGTTCAACGGTCGTGACGGTGAATGGTCGGCGGCCATCGCGGCGAAGACAAAAAGGGCGGTGCGGCTGAAGGTGCTGACGCTGCAACGGCCGCAACCGCCACTGCCCGATCTCATCTACTGCTTTGCGCCGCTGAAGCAGGGCCGGCTTGACTATCTCGTGCAGAAGGCGGTCGAAATGGGCGCCGGTGTCCTGCAGCCGGTCATCACCCAGCACACGCAAGTGGCAAAACCTTCCATCGATCGCCTGCGCGCCAATGTCGTCGAGGCCGCCGAACAGTGCGGCATCCTGGCGGTGCCGGAGGTGTGTGAAGCCGAAAAGTTCGACCRCCTGCTGACCGGCTGGGACAGAGAGCGGCGGTTGATCTTCTGCGACGAGGACGCCTCGACCAACAATCCGCTGCCGGCTCTGCAGGCGGTCAAGGAAAAGAAGCTCGGGCTGCTGGTCGGGCCGGAGGGCGGCTTCTCCGATGACGAGCGCAAGATGCTGCGCGCCCTGCCCTTCGTCACGGCCATTCCGCTCGGACCGCGTATCCTGCGCGCCGATACGGCGGCGGTGGCAGCACTTTCGGTGATCCAGGCAACCGTCGGAGACTGGTGAGACTTCATTCCTTGCAAGGGACGGAGAGCGCAGTATCGTTCAATTCCTGTTGACCTGTGGCTCAGGATTTTTCGCTTGATCGACTACTGACATTTCGTCCATCTAGCGCCGGCGGTCGTCCGACCGTCCTACAACTCCGCGTGTCCTTTCGGACGCGCAAAGGACGCTGTAACACTTGAAGGGGCACGTGATCCTTTCCGATAATCGAAAGCCGATCTTCGGGATTATGTGCGGAGGGCTCTATCATGGCGCGCGACACTACCGATTTCCGCCCGATCGAAGGCGTCGATGAACTCGTCGAGCATCTGGCCGAAGGCAACAAGCCGCGCGACAAGTGGCGCATCGGCACCGAGCACGAGAAATTCCCGTTCTATGTCGATGGCAACGCGCCTGTGCCCTATGGCGGCGAGCGCGGCATCCGCGCCATCCTCGAAGGCATGCAGCAGAAACTCGGCTGGGATCCGATCATCGATGACGGCCGCATCATCGGCCTGGTCGAACCGACCGGCCAGGGTGCGATTTCGCTAGAGCCGGGTGGCCAGTTCGAGCTGTCCGGCGCGCCGCTGGAGACGATCCACCAGACCTGCCGCGAGGGCAATGCGCATCTGGCACAGGTGCGCGAGATCGCCGAGCCGATGGGCATCCGCTTTCTCGGCCTCGGCGGCAGCCCGAAATGGTCGCTGGCCGAGACGCCGAAAATGCCGAAGTCGCGCTATGAGATCATGACGCGCTACATGCCCAAGGTCGGCACCAAGGGTCTCGACATGATGTACCGCACCTGCACGATCCAGGTGAACCTCGATTTCGAGAGCGAGGCCGACATGCGCCGCAAGATGCAGGTGTCGCTGAAGCTGCAGCCGCTGTCGACGGCATTGTTCGCCAATTCGCCGTTCACCGAGAGCCGGCCGAACAGATTGCAGAGCTGGCGCGGCGACATCTGGCGCGACACCGACAACCAGCGCTCGGGCCTGCTCGAATTCTGCTTCTCGCCCGATTTCGGTTTCGCCGACTATGTCGAATGGGCGCTCGACGTGCCGATGTATTTCGTCATACGCGACGGCCACTATCACGACATGACGCACATCACCTTCCGCCAGTTCATGGCCGGCGCCGCGCGCAATGAAGTGCCGGACGGGCTGCCGACGATGGGCGACTGGGCGAACCATCTGTCGACGCTGTTCCCGGACGTGCGGCTGAAGCGTTTCCTCGAGATGCGCGGCGCCGATGGCGGGCCGTGGCGGCGCATCTGCGCGTTGCCGGCTTTCTGGGTCGGATTGCTCTATGACGAGGCAGCGCTCGACGCCGCCGAGGCACTGACCTCAAGCTGGACATATGACGAAGTGCTGGCGATGCGCAACGCGGTGCCGGAACAAGGCATTTCAGCGCCCTTCCGCAACACCACGCTGCGCGAGATCGCCCGCGACGTGATGGTCATCTCGCGCATGGGCTTGAAGAACCGCGGCCGCAAGAACCGCGACGGCTATGACGAGACCTCGTTCCTCAACACGCTCGATGAAGTGGTCGCACGCGGCACCACCAGCGCCGAGGAGATGCTCTCCGCCTACCACACGCGCTGGGGCGGCTCGATCGAGCCGGTCTTCATGGAATACGCCTACTAACCCTGCGAGTGCAGGCGCGGCCGATTGATTGGCAAAAGCCGCTTCAATCGGCCATCGAAACGAATTAGGCTCTCCACCCTAGGATTTCCCGGAGGAGAAAGCCGATGCCTACCTTGTTCGATATGCTGGCCCAGGCCCAGAACGGCAACGGCATGCAGGCCCTTGCCCAGCAATACGGGCTTTCGATGCAGCAGACACAGGCAGCCGTTGCCGCTCTGCTGCCGGCCTTTTCGCAGGGGCTGCAGCGCAACACGGCCGATCCCTATGGGCTCGGCGCCTTCATGACGGCGATGGCGAGCGGCCAGCACGCCAAGTATTTCGAGGACGCGACCCGAGCCTTCTCGCCGCAAGGCGTCGATGAGGGCAACGGCATTTTGGGGCACCTGTTCGGCTCGAAGGACCTGTCGCGGGCCGTGGCTAGCCAGGCAGCGCAAGCCAGCGGCGTCAGCCAGCAGATCCTGCAGCAGATGCTGCCGACCATCGCCTCGATGGTCATGGGCGGGCTGTTCAAGCAGACGACAAATCAGATGCAGGCGGCCGGCGGCCTTGGCGGCGGCAACAATCCGCTCGGCGAGATCATCGAGCAGATGATGCGGCAAAGCGGCATGCAAGCCCCCGCTCCACAGCCGCGCCAGGCACCGCAGCCGCAGAATCCGATGGACAACCCGCTCGGCAAGGTTTTGCAGGACATGTTCGGCGGCGGTGCCCCGCAGCCGCAAAGCCATCCGCAGCAGGCACCCAATCCCTATGGCGACAATCCGCTCGGCAAGGTGCTGCAGGACATGTTCGGCGGTGGAGCGCCGCAGCCGCAGCAATCGCAACCGCAGCAGACCCAGAGCCCCTATGGCGACAACCCACTCGGCAAGATCTTCGAGGAGATGCTGCGGCAAGGTGGTGGCGGCTTCGGCGGGGGCGGACAGCCCGCACCGCAACAGCCACAGGCACCACCGCAGCGGCAGGCGCCGCAGCCGCAGACCAATCCGAGCGGCCGGCCGAGGAACCCGTTCGACGACCTGTTCGGCAAGATGTTCGAGACCGGCGCCCAGCAGCGTGACGAGTACCAGAAGGGCGTGGAAACGATCTTCGACCAGTTCAAGCGGGACATGGATCGGCGGTAGCACCGATCGGCACTTCAAAAGAAAAGCCCGGTCCTGGGAGGACCGGGCCAGCGTGCAGGCGGGCCGGCGGGGATCCGGCAGGGAGTGGGGGCCTGCATACTCGTCAGTCGCGTCGAACCTTAAAAAGGTTCACGGCAACCGGTGCGATAGCAACCAAGCCAGGCGATCAGGCCCCCTTGCGGGCGAAATGCTCGATCGTTTCGACGCGATCGCTGGCGATTTCGCGCAAGATCTTCGTCGGATCGCGGCCAAACGGTATGTCGATGGCGACATGGAGATCGGCGCGCGTCAGGCCGATATCGGCGAGTTCGGAATCCGACATCTCGCCAAGGCGATAGAAGGCGCGGCGGTTTTTCCAGGCGCGGTAAACGTTGGAGACGGTGTTTGCCACGCGCGTCGCAACGGCCGGACGCGAGGTAATGCGCGAGGTCTCGGTGGCGAAATCAAACGTGGTCATGTCGGTCTCCTTCAGACTCGAACGGACAAAGCCCTGCCATCGGCGCTGACGACAGCGACCGTTTCGGCTTCGATTCACATGCCTTCATGTGGACAATGACAATTTGCCATCGACCGATTGATTAATCCAACGAATGTTTCTAATCCTAGGCATCAACACTAGTGATGGATTGGACCGATGAAAGCGCCACTCGATCTCGATCAGTTGCAGACCTTCATCTCGATTGCCGACACCGGCAGCTTTACGCGGGCGGCCGAAGAGGTGCACCGGACACAGTCGGCAGTATCGATGCAGATGCGCCGGCTGGAAGAGCGGATCGGCAAGCCGCTGTTCGAAAAGGACGGGCGTACCAACAGGCTGACCGAGGAGGGCGACAAGCTGCTCTCCTATGCGCGGCGGCTGCTCTATCTCAACCGCGAAACACTGGCCGCCTTCGACGACCGGCGGCTCGAAGGCACGATCCGCATCGGCACGCCGGACGACTATGCCGACCGTTTCCTGCCCGAGATCATGGCGCGCTTCACGCGCTCCAATCCGCGCGTCGAACTGACCGTCATCTGCGAGCCGACGCCAGGGCTGGTCGAGCATATCAAGCGCGGCAATCTCGACCTGGCACTGGTGACGCACAATGATGTACGCGGCCAGTCGGAAGTGGTGCGGCGCGAGCCGCTGCTGTGGGTCACCTCGGCCAACCATGCGACGCACGAGCAGCCGACGCTGCCGATGGCCTTCGGCCGGCCGAATTGCATCTGGCGGCGCGCCGCCGTCGACGTGCTAGACCAGCAGCACCGGGACTATCGCATCTTGTTCACCAGCTTCTCGGCAACTGTCATCACCGCCGCCGTACTTTCTGGCCTGGCGATCTCGGTGTTGCCGGAATGCGCGCTCAGGCCCGGCATGCGGGTGCTGGGTGAAGCCGACGGCTTTGGCGCCCTGCCCGATTGCCGTATCGGCATCATGCGCGGGCAGACGTCGCGGCCGGAGATCGTCGATGCGCTTGCCCGCCACATTTCGGAAAGCCTGGACAATATTTCCGTGCCGATCGGCGAAGAGACCGGGACATTCGACTTCGCCGCCCTCGCCTATGCCAAGATGAAGAGGACGAAGCCGAACCAGATCCTGCCGGGCTGGTAGGCCAGATCCTCCCTGACAGGAAGATCAACCAAGGGCCGAAGCCGATCTGCCCTCGCCGGGCGAAGGGCCTGCCAGGGCCAGCATCTGGGCCGGCTCCAGCGGCGGTGACAGCAGATAGCCCTGCAACTGATGGCAGCCCATGCCGACGAGCAGGGCCTTTTGCTCCTCGGTCTCGACCCCCTCCGCGGTGACCTCGACGTCGAGAGCGATGGCAAGGTCGACCAACGCCTTGACGATCGCGGTGGAGTTTCGATCATTGTCGAGAAGGCGCACGAAGGAACGGTCGATCTTGAGCTTGTCGATGGCATGGCGGCGCAAGTAGTTCAGCGAAGAATAGCCGGTGCCGAAATCATCGAGCGCGACCCCGATGCCGGTTTGGCGCAAGGCCGCCAGTACCGTCCTGGTGGTGTCGTTGTTTTCCAGAAGCACACTTTCGGTGATCTCGAGTTGCAACCGCGACGGCGCCAGCCCGGTCTCGGCAAGGATCAACGCAACCTCGTCGGCGAACCCGGCGTCGCGCAGTTGCAGCGGCGAGACGTTGACGGCAACCCAGGGCAATTGCGTGCCGACGGCGAACCGGCAGGCCTCGGCCAGCACCCATTTGCCGAGCTCGCCGATCATGCCGCGTTCCTCGGCAATGGCGATGAACTGTTGCGGCGGCAACGCGCCATGGATCTCATGCGCCCAGCGGATCAGCGCTTCGGCGCCGGCGATCGTCCTGCCATCCGCGGCGAAAATCGGCTGATAGGCCAGTTTTATCCCGGTCCCGCCAGCAAGGGCGCTGCGGAGCTCGTTCTCGACCTTGCGCTTGTGCAGCAGGAGGTCGTCCATGTCGCCGGCGAAGATCTGATGGCGACCGCGGCCGTTCTTCTTGGCCTCGTAAAGCGCAATGTCGGCCTTGCGCAGCAAATCGTCAGCATCGACTTGCGGACCCAACGCCAGGGCAATTCCGATGCTGGCGCTGACGAAGACCTGATCGTCCATCAGCCTGAACGGCTCCTGCATCTTCCGCAGCAGCCGTTCCGAAACATCCTCGGCCGCCCTGATGTCGCGAACATCGACCAGAATGATCGCGAACTCGTCGCCGCCGAGCCGCGCCACCGTGTCGATTTCCCGGATCGTCTGCTGCAGCCTGGTTGCCGTCTGGCGCACAAGCTCGTCGCCAGCGGGATGGCCGAGCGTGTCGTTGACATGCTTGAAACGATCGATATCGAGATAAAACAGCGCCATCCTTGCCGTATCGCGCCCGGTCGTCAGCAAGGCCCGCCGCAACCTGTCCTCGAAGAGAGCCCGGTTGGGGAGGCCCGTCAGCGTATCGTGAAAGGCGAGATACTGCGCCTGCGCCTGACTGGTCTGCAGCGCCAGCGATGTCCGCCGCAGGCGCCGCAGAAGAAAGATCAATGCACCCGCGGCAAGCAGCACGCCGGCGACCAACGCCGGGCCCGCCTTGCGCACCAGCGTCAGACCGGGGCGCTCCTGATCCCAGCCGATGTAGCCGAGAATGACACCGCGTGAATTCATCAGCGGAATGGCGGCGGAGCTGACCGGTTGCGACAACAGCAGCAGGTGCGCGCCATCGAGCAGATATTTTTCGGCGATCTTGCCGATGACAGCGTCGTTGATGAACTCGATCGAGACATGCAGATATTCGCTGCCCGGCGCCTGGGTGACGCGGTCCGAACTCGGCACCAGCGGTGCGATGCTGAGGATCGCCGGCTTGCCCCCAAGCGACACGAGGTCCTCGGCGACCATTTTGGTCGGGCCGCCGGATGCGTTCTGTTGCGGCGGTTGAGCGATCAGCTGGCGCAGCTTTTCGATGGTGGGGCGCAAAGCAGGCTCATCCGCGCCGTAGACGGCCAGCGGCATCACCTTGCCTTCCTGCATGGCGTGGATCGGCCGGTTTGCCTCGTCCAGCACATAGACACGGTTGTGACCGTAGTAGGTATACATCCAGACGCTGATGTTCTCGACCATCCATTGCTGGTTGCCGGCCTTGGCGTTGAGGATGGAATCGTCCCAGACCGAGATACTTTCCTGCTCGCGCTCCACGGTAGCGATCTGATCCTGCAAACCGTTGGCGAAGAATACCTTTTGTCGCTCAAGCGAGGCACGATCGGTCTGCACGGCCGCGTAGAAGCCAAATCCGACGACCATGACCAGCGCAAAAGCGGCAAGCGCCAGCACGGTCAGCGTGACCTGATACGTCAATGGGCTGCGATGTCCGCTTGCGCTCATGCGTCCTTGGCCAGCTTCGTTGGATGCAACTCAATCAAAGCAGGCTTAACATCGCGTTATGACGTAGTGGTCCGTCACAGGCGCCTTGACGTGGGCGTTCAACCGTTCCCCAATCGGCCAATGAGCGAGGCAGCATCCGAATCACGCACGAACGCCACCGAATACACGGTGAGCGAGATTTCCGGCGCGCTGAAGCGCACGGTCGAGGACGTGTTCGGCAATGTGCGGGTGCGTGGCGAAATATCCGGCTATCGCGGGCCGCATTCGTCCGGTCATGCCTATTTTGCGCTGAAGGACGACCGCGCGCGGCTCGATGCCGTGGTGTGGAAGGGGACGATGAGCCGGCTGAAATTCCGCCCCGAGGAGGGGATGGAGGTAATCGCCACCGGCAAGCTCACCACCTATCCCGGCAAATCGAACTACCAGATCGTCATCGACAATCTGGAGCCAGCCGGCGCCGGCGCCCTGATGGCGCTGCTGGAAGAGCGAAAGCGCCGGCTGCAGGCCGAGGGCCTGTTCGACCCCGGCCGCAAGCGGTTGCTGCCGTTCATGCCGCGCGTCATCGGCGTCGTCACCTCGCCGACAGGTTCCGTCATCCGCGACATCATTCATCGCATCAAGGACCGGTTTCCATTGCATGTGCTGGTCTGGCCGGTGCGCGTGCAGGGCGAGACGGCGGGCGCGGAAGTGACCGCCGCTGTCAATGGCTTCAACGCGCTGGCCTGGGACGGTGCCATCCAGCGCCCCGATCTGCTGATCGTGGCGCGCGGCGGCGGCAGCCTCGAAGACCTTTGGGGCTTCAACGACGAGGCGCTGGCGCGTGCCGTTGCCGCCTCCGCCATTCCGGTGATCTCGGCTGTCGGCCACGAGACCGACTGGACGCTGATCGACCTCGTCGCGGATCGCCGGGCCCCGACACCGACAGGTGCCGCCGAAATTGCGGTGCCGGTGAAGGCCGACCTCGAAGCGACGCTTGCCAGCCTTGGTGCGCGGCTCAAGGCGGCGGTCTTGCGCAATTTCGAGCGCAAGCGGCAAGCCGCGCGTGCCGCCGCCCGCGCGCTGCCCTCGCCCGATCAATTGCTGGCGCTGCCGCGCCGCCGCCTCGACGAGGCGACAAGCCGGCTCGGCCGGGCGCTGTCCGTCAGCGTCGACCGCAAGCGGGCGCGGCTTCAAGGCCAAAGGCTGACGCCGGCCACGCTGTCGCGGCGCATGAATGAAGCCCGCACGCTGACCGGCCGCGACCTCGCCCGCGCGCAAGCGGCATTTTTTGCCATCGTGCGCGAACGTCGCGCACGATTTTCGCGCACCGCGACGCGGCTTTCGCCGGCCCCGATCGTGCGGCGCCAAAAGCTGCAAGGGGACACGCTGGCAGCGCTGGCGCGGCGACAGGATCGGGTGATCTCCGTCCGGCTCGAGCGCCTGCGCGGACAATTGAGCCAGGCCGATCGCCTGTTGACCACGCTTTCGCACAAGGCAGTGCTGGCGCGCGGCTTCGCCCTGGTGAAGGACGCCGATGGGGCAGTGATCAAACATGCGGCTGAGGTGGCGTCGGGAATGGCGCTTTCGCTGGAGTTCGCCGACGGCACCGCCGATGCGATTGCCACCAGCGGCACGGCAAGACCGAAAGCCGTGGCCAAGCCGGCGGCAAAGGCCAAAGAACCCGGCAATCAGGGATCGCTGTTCTGAGATCATGACCGACAATCCGAACCATCTGGCAACGCCTTCCGGCAAGCCGCGCGCGCGGCGTTTCGGCACCGGTTTCGACGGCACACCCGGTCCGTTCAACGCGATCACCGATGTGCCGGGCGTTGCCGTCGGTTACACGACGCTGATTTCAGGCGATGGAGCGCTCGTCGTCGGCCAGGGACCGGTGCGTACCGGCGTCACCGCGATCCTGCCCAGGCCGCGCGCCGATCTCGCCACGCCGGTCTTTGCCGGCATCTTCAGCCAGAACGGCAATGGCGAACTGACCGGCTCGCACATCGTCGAGGAAACCGGCGCATTCAACTTTCCGATCACCATCACCAACACGCATTCATGCGGTGTTTCACGCGATGGCACGCTGCGCTGGATGCAAAGCGTGCTGCCGGCGGCACTCGACAGCGCCTGGGGCCTGCCGGTGGCGGCGGAGACCTTTGACGGCTTCCTCAACGACATCAACGGCCACCATTTGACATCAGAGCATGTTGCGCAGGCACTTGACGGTGCGGCCAGCGGGCCGATCGAGGAAGGCAGCGTCGGCGGCGGCACCGGCATGATCACCTTCGGCTTCAAGGCCGGATCCGGGACCGCGTCGCGCATCGTCGAATGGCACGGCCGCGCCTACACTGTCGGCGCCTTCGTGCAGTCGAATTTCGGCAAGCGCCACAATTTTACGGTTCGCGGCCTGCGCGCAGGGCCAGAGCTTGCCGAGCCGGCGATCCGGCAGGGCGCACCGCGTGCCGAAAAGGGCTCGATCATCGCCGTCATCGCCACCGACGCGCCATTCCTGCCGCATCAGATGAAGCGGCTGGCCCGCCGTGTGCCGCTTGGCGTCGCCATGACCGGCGGCTTCGGCTATCACAGTTCAGGCGACATCTTTATCGCCTTCTCGACCGCCAATGCGAGCGCGGCGCTGGCACCATCCGGCCGCATCGCTAGCGCCGATTTTGTTCCCGACACCGACATCGATCCGTTTTTCGATGCGGTGATCCAGAGCGTGGAGGAATCGATCCTTAACGCCTTGGTCGCCAATGACGACATGAGCGGACGCGACGGCAATTTCGTGCCGGCGTTGCCGAAAGTGTGGCTGAAAGAGAAATTTGGCGGAGGGGATGATTAATACGAAGACGCGGGCCGAATAGCCCGCGTTTCAGACAGTTTTCCTGGAATTGCTCTAAGCGGCTATTCCGCGGCTTTGCTGGGGGCCTGCTGGTTCTCGTCGGCCTCGGCCGCTTCCTCGAGCCGGGAGGCGATCAGTTCCTGAATGTCGCCGACCTCTTCCTGGATATCCTCCAGAGGGATGCCGACCTCTGCCGCCTTGGCAGCGCATTCCTTGGCCAGAGACTCGGCCTGCTTGTCGATCCTGGCGTGGGATGACTGGCAGTGGACCTTTTCGCCTATCCATCCCCGCAAGAACTCGATCGCGTGTTCACTCATACTGCTGTTCCCTGGCGGCAAAGCCGGTTGGTAATCATAAACGCCGACACCCCGCAAAGGATGCATGCTCCCATACGAACCGAGTCGTCGCCAGCCGGCAAGCCGATCTTGTCCAAGGTCCACAGCGTCAAAGGAAATCGAGGGGTCAAGAGCATTCTGTTTCTGAGGGATCGGTACCGTTGGCTGGGATCACGCCCAGCTTTGCGCCACTGTTTCTATTTGCTTTTTTCCGGTTTCCTAGCCGATTTCGTCACAATAGATGGCGCAATCCGTAAC
>NZ_JBFULQ010000066.1:0-18774 GCF_054049815.1 Mesorhizobium sp. P5_C1
GGGTACATGTGTCGGAATGCAGCAGCGTGAAGTGACGTAGATCTTCAGGCCGCACCTTCGACGGAGGCTTGTCGCCCAGGATTTCGCGGAAGAGCTTCCTGCTGCACACCGGCGTCAGGTCTTCCCGAAACAGCAAATCTGACTGCAGCCCGTGAAAGTGGCCGTCGCCATAGCGGATTTCGAGATCAAACTCGGAAGTCGTGAATTCATGCGTCGCGTAGGATGTCGAGACCCGCATGACAATATCGGGGTGCTGCCGCTGGAACAGTGGCAGGCGTGGAAAAAGCCAGCGTGCCGCAAAAGTCGGCAGCACCGATATCTTCAACACATGCTCCTGCGATTGCCCGGTCGCCTCCATGCTGGCGGCGACGATCCGCTCCAGCGCCTCGCGAACGCGCGAGACATAAGTCTCGCCCTCCGGCGTCAATGACACAGCATTGCCGCCGCGCTGGAAAATCTTGAAACGCAGTTGATCCTCAAGGCTTTTGACGCGCTGGCTGACCGCCGAAGCGGTGATAAACTGTTCTTCGCCGGCGCGCGTGAAATTCCCGTGCCTCGCAGCACTCTCCACGATTTTCAGCGAATTGAGGTTGACCTGACTGAGCAGACGCACGGTTTCGACCTTAAGCTGGGCTTACACTAGCACCAGCATTCCTAATTTTACAGGGGTGGGTGATCTAATCGACTGTTTCCCAAGTGTTGCCCCCGCCCCGGAGAAGTACAATGAACGCCCATACCATCCCCGAACTGCGTTATGCGATGAGCCGCGAAGCCATCATCGGTCACGAAACCGCCTGGAAGGTGTCGAGTTTCGGCGTCGCGCAATATCTGCACGGCTATGACCCGGCCCTGCTTGCAGCAATTGAGGAAGCTGCTCTGAAGCTCAAGGCCAGCCATGCCGTGCACAAGCACCTTGACTTGACCTTCATCACCGGCGCCGACCGTTTCATCCCCGAGATCAAGGAGTTGCTGCATGACAAGCTGCGCCTGGAGCGGCTGTCCGACATGATGGGCACCAAGCTGGAGCCCTATCCGCTGTCGATCGTCGGCTCGACGGTGACCTTCATGAATCCCAAGGACGGCGCCGTCGAATGGCATTGCGATGGCGTTCCGGTCACCGAGCTCATTCCGCTGTCGATCAGCAATCCGCTGGTCGGCGGGCACCTCGAAATCTACTGCGACGACTCCGAAACCGGCCGCGCCATCCTCGAATCCGGCCGCGAGATTCCGCGCAACCGTGTCATGCGCATTGATCACAAGATGAACTACGCCACGCTTGGGCAGTTTCTCGGTGTCCTGCACCGCACCGCGCCGATCCGGTTCGGCGAGCGCGTCACGCTGGTGCTCAACCAACGCTCCGTGGCCAAGCCCTATGTCGACGACAACCGCATGTTCTATCTCGCCGCCGACAACGACCATGACCGCGAATGGGTCAACGAGCTGGCCGAAGACGTCTGGACCAACCAGTTGCCGGCCTATCGCCGGTTCGAGCAAGAGCATCCCGTTCCGGCGTCGTCCGAGGCGCCGATTCCGGGCGGAGCCAGGGAATCATGGTAATGAGCCTTGATCCCGAAAAGTGGGAACCGACTTTCGGACAGGATCATGGTCGAACGCAGAGATAGAGCGCCACACCGGTTCCTTCGGCATGGATCCGGCTCGGCATCCGCGCTGGTCTTTGCTGCCGGCGCGGTGGCGTTGTGGTCGACCAATGCGCTGGTCGGCAAATCCCTGCTGGCCAGCCATCCGGTGTCGCAGGTGCAGTTCCTGCAATTTACAGGAGCTGCGCTCGTCTTCGCCGCCATCCGGTTGATGAGCCGGGAAAGGCCCGCGCCGGTCTCGGCCGGGCCCGCGCTCGTCTCGCTCGCGGTCGGCTTCATCGGTCTGGTCGGCACCATGGTGCTGCAATACATCGCTTTCGCTTCGATGCCGGTGATCGAGGCCAATCTGGTGGCCTACACCTGGCCGTTGATGGTCGCTGCGGCGGTCATCGCTCTGCAGAATCCACGGCGCCCGGCACTGCTGGGCCTCGCCGCGGTGGTGGGCTTCGTCGGCGTTGCACTGGTGATTTCGGGAGGGCGTAACCAATCCTGGCTCCAGGGCGATCTCGTCGGCTATGTCGCCGCATTCGGGTCCGCACTGTGCATGGCCTTCTATTCGGTCATGGTGGGACGGGTCGCCACCTCGCCGGATCGCCTGTTGCTGCCATCGTCGCTGATCGGTGTCGCCTTGACGTTCTTGTGGTGCGCTCGCGACGGTTTCGCCTGGCCCGTCGGCATGGACCTGGCTCTCGGCCTCTATCTCGGCGCCGGTCCGATGGGCTTGGGCTACTACTTCTGGTCACGCGCCTTGAAGCTCGAAGGCAGCGGCAAGGTCGCGGTCGTCGCTTATCTCACGCCGATCGCTTCGACGCTGCTGCTGACGCTGTCGGGCGAAAGGCTGACGATGACGGCCATTGTCGGAGCCGTCCTCGTCATCGGCAGTTGCGTCGCGGTCGGCGTGGAACGTTCGGAGGCCGAGAACCATGTTTGACGAAAACGAACGTCTGGCCAGGCAGGAAGCGCATTGGCTGATCAAGGAATTTGGCGCCGAGGCACCGCTTTATGCCGCCATGAAGGCCRAAAAGGCTATAGAGCAAAAGGACTTCAGCCGTTGCGCCCGTTGGAAGCGTATTCTAGAGATATTGGCCGACGGTCATGCTGCTAAGTCTGCTAGTCCCAAGTATTAGATTTTCTAATTTGCGCGACGTCGATTTCCCATGAAAAGTATTTTTGCGAGTCTTGGTTCCTTGTTGAGACTTGGCGGTCCGTTGGGGGGCGCGGTTAAAAAGATACAAAGACACAAGTCTTCACTGGGGTGGATGACTTTGTCGGAAATAGGGTGATAGAATTGTCAAATATCGATGATAAGACCGTTATCGAACTGACGGCCGATATTGTCTCAGCGTACATAGGCAACAATCCGCTTCCGGCTTCCGGTCTACCTGAGTTGATTGCCAGCGTCAGCGCTTCGGTGCGCAAGCTGGCTGGTGCACCTGTCGCGGAAAGCCCAAGCCTGGTTCCGGCCGTGAACCCGAAGAAGTCGGTGTTTCCCGACTACATCATCTGTCTTGAGGACGGAAAGAAGTTCAAGTCGCTCAAGCGACATCTCAGGACCGATTATGGCCTGAGCCCGGACGACTACCGGGCCAAATGGAGCTTGCCGCCGGACTATCCGATGGTTGCGCCAAACTATTCGGCGACACGGTCGGCGCTGGCAAAGTCGACAGGACTTGGCCGCAAGCCGGCAGCAGCGCCGGCCGTCGCAGCCAAGGCGACGAAGCGCAAGGCGACGTCCTGAGCGCTTCCTGGCTAGGTAGGCAGGCTGATCGGCTGCCTTGACGACGCCTTTGCGGGCGTCGTTTTCAGGCCTTGTGCGGCCAACTGGCCCGCAAGGTCTTGCGAAGCGTTGATGTCCGGTGCAAAAGCGCGGCCATGCTGATCATCAACGACCTTTCGCTCCGCATGGCCGGACGCCTGCTTCTCGACCACGCCTCGCTGACCTTGCCGGCCGGCACCAAGGCCGGTCTTGTCGGTCGCAACGGCACCGGCAAGACGACGCTGTTCAAGGCCATCACCGGCGATCTCGCCTCCGAGACGGGCTCGATCAGCCTGCCCAAAAACACGCGCATCGGCCAGGTGGCGCAGGAAGCGCCCGGCACCGAGGACCCGCTGATCGAGATCGTGCTCAAGGCCGATCTCGAGCGGACGGCACTCCTTGAAGAGGAAAAGACCACCACAGATCCGCACCGCATCGCCGACATCCACATGCGGCTGGCCGACATCGACGCGCACTCAGCCGAGTCTCGCGCGGCCACCATTCTTGCCGGTCTCGGCTTCGATGATGCTGCGCAGCGCCGCCCGGCCTCGTCCTTCTCCGGCGGCTGGCGCATGCGCGTGGCGCTCGCGGCCGTACTGTTTGCCGAGCCCGACCTTTTGCTGCTCGACGAGCCGACCAACTATCTCGACCTCGAAGGCACGCTGTGGCTGGAAAACTATGTGTCGAAGTATCCGCACACCGTTCTTCTGATCTCGCATGATCGCGACCTGCTCAACCGCGCCGTCAATTCTATCGTTCATCTCGACCAGAAGAAGCTGACCTTCTGGCGTGGCGGCTACGATCAGTTCGAGCGTCAGTATACCGAGCAGAAGGAACTGCAGGAGAAGGGCCGGGTCAAGCAGGAAGCCGCCCGCAAGCATATGGAATCCTTCGTCGAACGCTTCCGTGCCAAGGCTTCCAAGGCGAGACAGGCGCAGTCGCGCATCAAGGCGCTGGAGAAGATGAAGCCAATCGCTGCGATCGTGAACGATACGGTGCGGCCGTTCTCCTTTCCCGAGCCGGTGAAGACGGTGGCCTCGCCGATCGTGGCGCTGAACAACGTCAATGTCGGCTACA
This sequence comes from Mesorhizobium sp. P5_C1, assembly GCF_054049815.1. NCBI lineage: Bacteria > Pseudomonadati > Pseudomonadota > Alphaproteobacteria > Hyphomicrobiales > Phyllobacteriaceae > Mesorhizobium > Mesorhizobium sp. P5_C1. Next base: position 4,432 of record NZ_JBFULQ010000066.1, read on the forward strand.
CCGAGGGGCAGCCGATCCTCAAGAAGATGACGCTGCGCATCGACGCCGACGACCGCATCGCGCTGCTCGGCGCCAACGGCAACGGCAAGTCGACCTTCGCCAAATTGCTGTCCGGCCGGCTGAAGCAGGAGACCGGCACCATGACGGTGGCGCCCGGCCTGAAGGTAGCGATCTTCGCCCAGCATCAGCTTGACGATCTCCGGCCTGAGGAGAACGCTTATGAGCATGTCCGCCGGCTGATGCCGGAGGCGCCGGAATCCAAGGTGCGCGGGCGTGTCGCCCAGTTCGGGCTCACCACCGAGAAGATGAACACCGCCGCCAAGGACCTGTCCGGCGGCGAGAAGGCGCGGCTTCTGATGGGCCTGTCGGCCTTCGAGGGGCCGAACCTGTTCATCCTCGACGARCCGACSAACCATCTCGACATCGACAGCCGCGAATCGCTGATCCATGCGCTGAACGAATTTCCGGGGGCCGTGATCCTGATCTCGCACGACCGCCATCTGCTCGAGGCGACCGCCGACCGGCTGTGGCTGGTCAAGGACGGCGCGGTCAACCCGTATGACGGCGACCTCGAAGACTACAAGACGCTGGTCACCGGTGTGTCCGGCGACCGCCGCGGCAAGCGCGAGGCGGACAAGGCGTCAAAGGCCGACCGCCGCCGCGATGCGGCAGCGCGTCGCGCCGCTTTCGAGCCGCTGGCCAAGGAAATCCGCGCCACCGAAGCGCTGATGGACCGCATCCGCAAGCGCATCGACGGCATCGAGGACGAACTGTCCAATCCGGCCGTCTACGAGAAGGATCCCTCGACCGCGACCCGGCTGGCCAAGGAGCGCTCGCAGCTGGCCCAAACGCTGGCCGGCCACGAGGAGAAATGGCTGACCATGTCGGCCGAATATGAGGAAGGCACGGCGGAGTAGGGGGAGAAGTTAAGGGCCTCATCTGGCCCTACACGCCGCATTCGATAGCCGCTAGACAACCCCCATGAACCAGCACGCCAAGCTCCACATCGGCCATTCGGCCTGTCCGCATGATTGCCCATCGACCTGCGCGCTCGAGGTCGAACTGCTTGACGGCAACCGCATCGGCCGCGTCCATGGCGCCAAGGCCAACAGCTATACATCGGGCGTCATCTGCGCCAAGGTCGCGCGCTATGCCGACCGCGTCCATCATCCCGACCGTCTGCTGAAGCCGCTGGTGCGGGCCGGTGCCAAGGGTGACGGTGCCTGGAAGGACGCCAGCTGGGAGGCCGCGCTCGACCTCGTCACCGAAAAGTTCATCGCGGCCGAGAAGACATACGGCTCGGAGACGGTCTGGCCCTATTACTATGCCGGCACGATGGGGCTGGTGCAGCGCGACGGCATCGACCGGCTGCGCCACGCCAAGAAGTATTCCGGCTTTTTCGGTTCGATCTGCACCAATCTGGCCTGGACCGGCTGGATGATGGGGGCCGGAGCCTTGCGGGGGCCCGATCCGCGCGAGATGGCGAAATCCGATTGCGTAGTGATCTGGGGCACCAATGCCGTGGTCACGCAGGTCAACGTCATGACCCACGCCATCAAGGCGCGCAAGGAGCGCGGCGCCAGGATCGTCGTCATYGACGTCTATGAGAACGCGACGATGAGGCAGGCTGACCTCGGCCTGGTGCTGAAGCCCGGCACCGACGGCGCGCTGGCCTGCGCGGTCATGCACGTGCTGTTCAGGGAAGGCATGGCCGACCGCGCCTATCTCGAAAAATACACCGATGACCCAAAGGGGCTGGAAGAGCATCTGCGGACGCGCACGCCGGAATGGGCGGCCAGCATCACCGGTCTGACGGTCGCCGAGATCGAGGATTTCGCCCGCCTCGTCGGCACGACCAAGAAAACCTATTTCCGTCTCGGTTACGGGTTTTCGCGCCAGCGCAACGGCTCGGTCAACATGCACGCCGCCGCCTCCATCGCCGCCGTCACGGGCTGCTGGCAATATGAGGGCGGTGGCGCCTTCCATTCCAATTCCGGCATCTTCAAGCTCAACCAGGAGGTGCTGGAAGGCACGAAGATGCGCGATCCCTCGGTCCGCCATCTCGACCATTCGCGCATCGGCCCGGTGTTGACCGGGGCGAAGGACGCGCTCTATGGCGGCCCGCCGGTGACGGCCATGCTGATCCAGAACACCAACCCTGTTAATGTCGCGCCCGAGCAGCGGCTGGTGAAGCAGGGTTTTCTGCGCGACGACCTGTTCACCTGCGTGCACGAGCAGTTCATGACCGACACGGCCAAGCTCGCCGATGTCGTGTTGCCGGCGACAATGTTCCTCGAGCATGACGACGTCTACAAGGGCGGCGGCAACCAGCACATCACGCTCGGCCCCAAGCTGATCGACCCGCCCGGAGGGCCACGCACCAACCATTTCGTCATCGAGGAACTGGCTGAGCGCCTCGGCGTCGCCGATCGTCCAGGCTTCGGCCTGACAGAACAGCAGCATATCGACATCATCCTGGGCAAGCGCGGGCTGGGCAGCTTCGATAGCTTGAAGGAAGACAAGTGGGTCGACCTGCAGCCGGATTTCGACACCGCGCATTTCATCAAGGGATTCGGCCATGCGGATGGAAAATTCCGCTTCCGCGCCGACTGGACCGGGCAGGCGGCGCCGAACCGGCCGCCGAAGAGCATGGGTCTGTTCGGCCCGGTGGAGCGGCTGCCGGAATTCCCCGACCATGTCGACCTGATCGAGGTCGCCGATGAGGCGCATCCGTTCCGGCTGACGACATCGCCGGCGCGCAATTTCCTCAACTCGACATTTTCGGAAACACCGGTGTCGAAGGCCAAGGAAGTGCGGCCGGAACTGCTTCTGCATCCGGACGATGCGGCGGCCCATGGGCTTGCCGATGGCGACCGCGTCGAGGTCGGCAACCAGCGCGGAGAGGTGGTGCTGCACGCAAGATTGTTCGACGGCATCAAGCGTGGCGTCGTCATTGCCGAGGGCATCTGGCCAAACAGCGCGCATGAGCGCGGCGAAGGCATCAACGTGCTGACCGGCGCCGATGCGCCGGCACCCTATGGCGGCGCTGCCTTCCACGACAACAAGGTGTGGCTACGCGCGGCAGACTGAGGCTGGACGAAGCACACGGTGGTCCGGAACCAAAATCATACCGGCAGGAATTCGGCCGCCTTCTTTCGGTCTCGCTGCAGCCGGATGTCGTCGGCGATCTGCCCTGCCTCGATCGAGATTTCGCGCAGCAATCCGGTGACCGGATTGTGAAAGCCGATGAGATAGAGGCCGAGTTCCGAAGCCCTCCCATTGGCGCCGCTGCGGCCCGGCTGGATGCCAGGCTGCAGCAACCTGGCGTAGCCCGGCCGGAAGCCGGTGGCGAAGATGATCGCATCGAACTCGCGACGCTTGCCGTCGGCAAAATGGGCGCCTTGCTCGGTGATCTCGGCAATGTCGGGTGCGACCTTGATTGCGCCTTCGCGGATCTTGGCGACCGTGCCGACATCGATCACCGGAATGCGCGACGCCACGGCGATCTGCTGCAACATCCCCTGGCTCGGTCGCTTGAGCCCGTATTTCTCCAGCGTGCCCAGTGCCAGATCGAGGATGACGGGGAACAAGGCATCATTGATGCGTTGCGGCATCAGGCGAGCCGCCATGCCGACTATCTGGATGGGCACGCCAAGCAACTCGCGCGGCACGATATGAACGCCGCCGCGCACCGAAATCGTCGGCCGCGCACCGCCTTCCACCAGATCGAGCGCGATCTCGGCGCCGGTGTTGCCCATACCGACGATCAGCACCGACTGGCCGGCAAAAGGCGTGGCGTTGCGGTAGTCGGCGCTGTGCAGCCTTTGACCCCTGAAGGCCTCGGCACCGGCAAATCCGGGCATCAGCGGCTCGGCGTTGTAGCCCGACGCGATCACCACGTGGGAGGCATGCAGGGCGCCGGATGTCGCCTCGACATGCCAGCCTCTGCCTTGCCGGGTGATCATCCGCACTGTCTGTCCAAAGCGGGGCCGCAGGTCGAAGCGTTGCGCGTAGGCATCGAGATAGTCGGCGAAGAGATCGCGCGGCACATAGCGCGGGTAATCCCTGGGAAAGGGCACGAAAGGCAGCGAGGAATAGCGCTTGGTCGTGTGCAGGTGGACGCGCTCATAGTGACGTCGCCACGCGGGTGCTGCCTGCGCCTCTTTTTCGAGAAGAACGAAGTCCACCCCGGCCTGCCGCAGGCATGCGGCAACGGCCAGACCCGCTGGCCCGGCACCGATAATTGCAACTGGGGTGGTGTCGTCCAAGCGCGCCTCCGCCAACAAATTCGCGTCCGGAGAATGTCAAAAGCATGGCAGCCGGGTCTGCCCGCCGGCAAAATCTCAACCGGGCAAGGGCACCGTCAGCCCGACCTTGACGCGGTCCATGGCGACGAAGGTGCGGAACTTCCGCACATTGTTGCTGTCGAAGAACAGTTTTCGCGTCAGCGCCTCATAGGCGCCCATGTCGGCGACGGTGATGAGCAGGATGAAATCGGCCTCGCCGGTGACGTAGTAGCATTGCTGGACTTCCGGCGCGGCCGAGAATTGCCGCTTGGCCGCATCGATGAGTTCGGTGCGTTCGCTCTCGAGCTCCACCTCGACGAAGATGGTGATGGGTTGGCCGACCGCCGCCGGCTCGACCAGGGCAACATTGGCGGCAATGACGCCGGTCTGTTCCATGCGCTTGATGCGGCGCTGCACTGCCGGCGCCGAAAGATTGACAGCCTCGCCAATCACCCGCTGGGGCGTCGTATTGTCCCGCTGCAGGATGGTAAGGATGGCGAGATCGAAACTATCAAGTGAGGATGGCAATACGGGCAATCGAGACATCCCTGACGAAACAAACTTGCATATCGAGGGTCGTATTACAGCGCTCTTTGCGCCAATCCTGCAATATGTTCTCGCTGAACTGCCAAGGAGGCCGCCAGTGTTCCTACCCGATCGCCCAGTGTTCCTGCCCAACCGCAATGCCTTGCACCGCCAGACGCTTGACCCGGCCGATGCCGAAACGCTCGGGGTCGCCGGGGCCGACACGGTCGAGCGTTTCCTTGCCCATCGGGACAATCACCGGATGACGCCGCTGCATGCGCTGCCGGCGCTGGCGACTGAACTCGGCCTCGGTGCCTTGCATATCAAGGATGAAGGCTTTCGCCTCGGCCTCGGCAGCTTCAAGGCGCTGGGCGGCGCCTATGCTGTCTTCCGCCTGGTGCTGGAAGAGGCAGGTCGGTCGCTTGGTCGACCCGTCGATGTGGCCGATCTTAGTCAGCCGGATGTTCGGGCGGTTGCCGCGACGATGACGGTTGCCTGCGCCACCGACGGCAATCACGGCCGGTCGGTCGCGCAAGGGGCGCAACTCGTCGGTGCGCGGGCAGTGATTTTCGTCCACGCCGGCGTCAGCCAGCAGCGTATCGCCGCCATCGCTCGCTATGGCGCAGAGATGATCCGCGTCGACGGCAATTATGACGACTCGGTCAGGCAAGCCGCCCAACTTTCGGCCGAGAAGGGCTGGACCGTGGTCTCCGACACCTCGTGGCCAGGTTATGAGCGCATTCCCGGCCTCGTCATGCAGGGCTATACGGCGATCGTGCGCGAAGCATTGCGCCAGCTCCGGGAGCCACCGACCCATGTGTTCGTCCAGGCCGGTGTCGGCGGCATTGCCGCCGCGGTCGCCGGCTATCTTGCCATCGTGCTCGGCAATGCCAGGCCGACCTTCATCGTGGTCGAGCCCGCGCGCGCCGCGTGCGTTGTCGCGGCCGCCCAGGCGGGGTGCGTGGTGAAGGTTGCGCATGGCCAGCCGACGGTGATGGCGATGCTGGAATGCTACGAGGCCTCTCCGGTCGCCTGGCGGGTGTTGGCGCGTGCCGCCGACGCCTTCATGACGGTGGATGAGGACGAGGCCATAGCGGTGATGCGGCGGCTGGCGCAGCCACGTGCCGGCGATCYGGTGATCGTCGCCGGCGAAAGCGGCGGCGTCGGCCTTGCAGGGCTGATCCGGGCGGTGGCCGACAACCAGGCCGACCTTGGACTCGACGGCAAATCCCGGGTGCTGGTGATCAACACCGAAGGCGCCACCGACCCGCATCGCTATGCCGAACTGGTTGGCATGAGCCCGGCCGATGTGCTGGCCGGCAAGATGCTTGCGGGAGCAGATTTGTGATCGCCGTCGACACGCAGCGCCTGCTTGGCCGTATCCGTGAACTCGGCGCCGTCGGTCGTGACAGCGAGGGCAGGCTGATCCGATTGGCCGCCTCCGACACCGACAGGCTGGGCCGCGACCTCTTCGTTGGCTGGCTGCGGCAGGCCGGGCTCGATGTCGCCATCGACCGGGTCGGCAACATTTTCGGCATCTGGCAGAGCCCGGACAATGCCGGGCAGGCTCCGCTGCTCGTCGGCTCACATATCGACACGGTCATCGATGCCGGCATCTATGACGGCTGCTACGGCGTGCTTGCCGGGCTGGAGGTGATCGAGACCCTCAAGGCATCGGGCTTTTCGCCGTCGCGCCCGGTCGCGGTTGCCGCCTTCACCAACGAGGAGGGCGTGCGCTATACCCCCGACATGATGGGCTCGCTGGTCCATGCCGGCGGCATCGGCTTCGAGACGGTGCTGGCGGCTGTCGGCACCGACGGCAGCGTGCTCGGGCAGGAGCTTGCCCGCATCGGCTATGCCGGTGACAAGGAGCCCGGCTTCCTCAAGCCGCACGCCTATCTGGAACTGCATATCGAGCAGGGGCCGGTGCTGGAGCGCGAAGGCGTGCCGATCGGCGCGGTGGAGAATCTGCAAGGCATCTCCTGGCAACGCATCACCATCGACGGCGTCGCCAACCATGCCGGCACCACGCCGATGTCGATGCGCAGCGACGCCGGCTACGCCGCCGCGCGGGTCATCACCTTCCTGCACGATAGGGCCAAAGCCTCGAACACGCCGACGGTCGCCACCGTCGGCACGATTCGCTTCGAGCCGAATGCCATCAACGTCATTCCCTCCCAGGCCGTCTTCACCGTCGATCTGCGTGATCCCGATGAGCAGCGCCTGCAGGCGGAGGAGGCCGCACTTGCTGCCTGTCTCGAACAGCTTGCCGACACCGAAGGCGTGACGATCTCGGTCGAGCGGCTGGCCCGCTTCGAGCCGGTGATCTTCGACATCCGCATTGTCGAACTGATCGAGGCTGCCGCGAAAAACCGCGGCCTCGGCGTCAAACGCATGACATCAGGCGCCGGCCACGATGCACAGATGATGGCGCGTATCGCGCCGGCAGCGATGATCTTCGTGCCGAGCGCCGGCGGCATCAGCCACAATCCGCGCGAGCACACCGAGGATGCCGAGCTTGTTGCCGGCGCCAACATCCTGCTTGATGTGGTCACGGAACTGGCAAGGTAGGTCGGGAGAGGCAAGAAGAAATGTCCGAATTCGATCATGACGCGCTGAAGCAGGAGATGATTGTCTGGCGGCGCGATTTGCACGCGCATCCGGAGTTCGGCTTCGAGGAAACGCGCACCGCGGCCTTTGTCGCCACCAAGCTGCGCGAATTCGGCCTCGATGGTGTCACTGAGGGCGTCGGCGGCACCGGCGTCGTCGGCACGCTGAAACGCGGCAGCGGCAACCGGGCGATTGCGCTAAGGGCCGACATGGATGCCTTGCGCATCACCGAGCAATCCGCCGCGCCCTACCGTTCCGCCAATCCCGGCATCATGCATGCCTGCGGCCATGACGGCCACACCACCATGCTGCTCGGTGCTGCAAAACGCCTGGCCGCCGAGGGCGGTTTCGACGGCACCGTGCGCTTCGTCTTCCAGCCGGCCGAGGAATGGGGCAAGGGCGCATTGGCCATGCTCGACGATGGCCTGATGCAGCGCTTTCCCTTCGACGAAATCTTTGGCCTGCACAATATGCCCGGCCTGCCCATCGGACATTTCGAGACCCGCGCCGGCCCGATCATGTCGGCAGAGGACAATTTCGAGATCGTGCTGAAAGGGCTCGGCGGCCATGCCGCGCGGCCGCATTCGGGGAACGAAACGCTGGTCGCCGCCTGCGCGCTGGTCACCAATCTGCAGACCATCGTCTCGCGCCGGCTGAGCCCGGCCGACATATCGGTGGTTTCGGTGACCGAGCTGATCACCGACGGCACCCGCAACGCACTGCCCGGTCTTGCCCGCRTTCTCGGCGATGCGCGCAGCTTCCGCCCCGAGGTCAGCGCCGAAATCGAGCGGCAGATGCGCGTCATCGCCGAGGGCACCGCAGCCGCCTACAATGTTACCGCCGAGGTCAACTACACCCGCGAATTCGTGCCGCTAGGCAATGATGCCGAACTGGTCGATGCGGCGTTTGCTGCCGCGAGAAGCGTTTTCGAGCCCGGCAACATCGCCGTCGCCCGCGAGCCGATGACCGGCTCGGAGGACTTCGCCCGCTTCCTCGACCATGTGCCGGGCTGTTTCGTCTTCCTCGGCAATGGCGAGACGTCGGCGCCGCTGCACAATTCGGGCTACGACTTCAACGATGACGGGCTGCTGTTCGGCACCAATTTCCATGTCGCCATGGCCAGGCAAAGGCTGGGCGGCGAAGCCGGGAGTTGATTGCGTTTTGATTGCCAGGGCGCGCCCGCCGCTGGCCCAAACACCATCGCTATCGCCAGCCAGCTCCCGCGTTTACTGAAATTCCCCGCTGACGGAGATCGGACGCTGATGACCAGGATTTCGCTGCTGGGAATTCCCCACGACGACAACTCGTCTTTCTTCAAGGGCCCGGCACGGGCCCCTGCCCATATCCGTCCCGAATTGTTCTCCGATGCCTACAGCATGTGGAGCGAAACCGGTTTTGATCTGACCGACAGGCTTGTCGATCATGGCGACATCGGCTTCGACGCCGCCACCGATCCATGGGACCTGATCGAAGGTGAGGTCGGGCGCGTGCTGGAACTGGGCGATCCGCTGATCTGCCTCGGCGGCGACCACGCCATTTCCGGGCCGATACTGCGCGCGGTGCGCCGCCGACATCCCAGCCTGACCATTCTGCACATCGACGCGCATCCCGATATGTACGATGCCTATCAGGGCAATCCGCGCTCCCACACCTCGCCCTTTGCCCGCATCATGGAAGAGCGGCTTGCCGACCGTCTCATCCAGGTCGGCCTCCGGACCGTCAACGACCATCATCGCGACCAGTTCAAGCGGTTCGGCGTCGAGGTGATCGAGGCGGCGCGGTTCGGCGACGATCTGCGGCTCGATCTCAAGACGCCGGTCTACATCTCGATGGACCTCGACGGGCTCGACCCGGCCTTTGCGCCAGGCGTCTCGCACCGCGAACCCGGCGGTCTGACCACCCGTCAGGTCATCGGCCTGATTCAATCGGTCAACCAGCCGATCGTGGCGGCTGATATCGTTGAACTAAACCCGCCTCGCGACATCGCCAACCTGACCGCCACCGTGGCGGCAAAACTGCTCAAGGAAATTGCCGGGATGATGGTCAAAACACGCGCGTGATGCGGCGACGTGCAGGTCGGTGCGGGGTACGTGTTTGACGAAGACAATCACCCGGTGACGCAGGGGCAAGACTCAGCTAGCCTGTCACTTGCGGCGGACCTGATTTATCCGCTTGGCCGGCGCTTCATTCTTCCTCCCAAGCGGCGCCGGCCTTCTTCCCCAAAAGTCTTTTTTGCTGATGCCAGATGAGATCGACCCGCAGCGTTAGGCTGATCCTTCATACGCCAATTCATCCTCGCATCGGCGTTGCGAACAAAGCAGAAACGATGCTTGATGGGCGATGAACCTCGCCACCTCTGATTCGACCTTTCGGGACCAGACCGTCCAGCCTGCCTATCTCACACGGCTGAACGACGCCCAACGTCTGGCGGTCGAGCATGGCAACGGCCAGATTGCCGGACCGCTGCTGGTCATTGCCGGCGCCGGTTCTGGCAAGACCAACACGCTGGCGCATCGCGTCGCCCATCTGATCGTCAAGGGGGCCGACCCGCGCCGCATCCTGCTGATGACCTTTTCGCGCCGCGCCGCGTCCGAAATGGCCAGGCGCGTCGAGCGCATCGCCGGCGAGGTGCTCGGCCGCGACGCCGCGGTGATCACCGACGCGCTGACCTGGGCCGGCACCTTTCACGGCATCGGCGCCCGGCTGCTGCGCGACTATGCGCTGGAGATTGGCCTCGATCCGGCCTTCACCATCCACGATCGCGAGGATTCCGCCGACCTGATGAATCTGATCCGGCATGAGCTGGGGTTCTCGAAGACGGAAGCGCGCTTTCCGACCAAGGGCACCTGTCTTGCCATCTATTCGCGTGCCGTCAACGCGCAGGCGCCGCTGGGCGAAGTGCTAGGGGCCGCCTTTCCCTGGTGCGCCGGTTGGGCGGAGCAGCTGAAGCAATTGTTCGCCGGATATGTCGAGGCCAAGCAGGCGCAGAACGTGCTCGATTACGACGACCTGCTGCTCTACTGGGCGCAGATGGCGGCCGAGCCCGAAATAGCCGCGCATCTGGGTGGGCGGTTCGACTATGTGCTGGTCGACGAATACCAGGATACCAACCGGCTGCAGGCCTCGATCCTGATGGCGCTTAAACCCGACGGCGCCGGGCTGACGGTGGTCGGCGACGATGCGCAGTCGATCTATTCGTTCCGTGCCGCCGAGGTGCGCAACATCCTCGATTTTCCCAAGCAGTTCGCGCAGGCCGCCGACGTGGTGATGCTGGAGCGCAATTATCGCTCGACCGAGACCATCCTGGCCGCCGCCAATGCGGTGATCGGCGAGGCCTCGGAGCGCTTTACCAAGAACCTTTGGTCGGATCGCAAATCCACCGACAAGCCAAGGCTGGTGAGCGTGCGCGATGAGGTCGAGCAGGCCAATTTCGTCTGCGATACCATTCTGGCCGAGCGAGAAGCTGGCACGGCGCTGAAATCGCAGGCGGTGCTGTTTCGCGCCTCGCATCACAGCGGCCCGCTAGAGATCGAGCTGACCCGGCGCAACATTCCCTTCGTCAAGTTCGGCGGCCTGAAGTTCCTCGATGCTGCTCACGTCAAGGATGTGCTTGCGGTGCTGCGCTTTGCCGAAAACCCGCGCGACCGCGTCGCCGGCTTCCGCGTGCTGCAGCTGATGCCGGGCATAGGCCCTTCGGTCGCCGCGCAAATCGTCGAGACGATGACGACGGCGCTGGACGAGGCGATGGGGTTGGCCGGCTGGCGACCGCCGCAGCGCGCGGCCGATGACTGGCCGGGCTTCGTCGCGCTCTATTCCGGCCTGCGGGCCGGCGCCAAATGGCCGGCCGATCTCGAACAGGTCAGGCTCTGGTACGAGCCGCATCTGGAGCGCATCCACGAGGATGCGATCACGCGCCGGGCCGACCTGTTGCAGCTCGAGCAGATCGGATCTGGCTATGCCTCACGCGAACGCTTCCTCACCGAGCTGACGCTCGACCCGCCGGACGCCACCAGTGACCAGGCCGGACCGCCGCACCGTGACGAGGATTATCTGATCCTGTCGACCATCCATTCGGCCAAGGGCCAGGAATGGAAGAATGTCTTCGTGCTCAACACCGTCGATGGCTGCATTCCCGCCGATCTCGGCGTCGGCACCAAGGAGGACATCGAGGAGGAGCGCCGGCTGCTCTACGTGGCGATGACCAGGGCCAAGGACAATCTCAGCCTGGTCATGCCGCAGCGCTTCTTTCCTCACGGCCAGGCGGCGCGCGGCGACCGCCATCTCTATGCCTCGCGCACCCGTTTCATCCCGGCCTCGATCCTTGCAGCCTTCCAGCAGGTCTCGTGGCCGAGCGCGCAAGCGGCACAGGGAAGGGCGCCCCGGCCGGAGGTGCGCGTCGACATTGGCGCGCGCATGCGCGCCATGTGGAAATAGCCGCGAGATAGCGCCATGCCCCAACCACCGGTCAGGATCGCCATCGCGGGTGCACTGGGTCGCATGGGCCGCCAGATGGCGGACGCCGTCCAGGCCGATGCGCGGCTGGCGCTCGCCGGTCGCTTCCACCGGCCGGGCATTGTCGGCGAAGGGCTGGTGAGCCGCGACGAGGCACTTGCCGTGGCCGATGTGGTGATCGATTTCACCACGCCGTCTGCCTCGGCTGATCTGGCAAGGTTTTGCGCCGATCGTGGCGGGCCGGCGCTGGTCGTTGGATCGACAGGCTTCGATGCTGCTGAGCTGGCCGCCATCGCCGATGCTGCGAAAACCATCGCCATCGTCCGCTCCGGCAGCTTTTCGCTCGGGCTGAACATGCTGGTCGGACTGGTCGAGCAGGCGGCGCGAGCGCTCGCTCCCGAGGACTGGGATGTCGAGATTGTCGAGGCGCATCATCGCCACAAGATCGATGCGCCGTCCGGGACGGCGCTGATGCTGGGACAAGCCGCCGGGCGCGGCATCGAACTGGACACGGTCGCAAGGCACGTCCGCGATGGGGTCACAGGCGTGCGGCCGCCCGGTGAGATCGGCTTTGCGGTGATGCGCGGCGGCAGCATCGTCGGCGAGCACAGCGTCAGCTTCTGCGCCGAGGGCGAGACCTTGACCTTGTCGCATTCGGCCGGCGACCGCACCATGTTCGCCCGTGGCGCCATCGCCGCCGCGCTCTGGGTGGCCGGGCGCCCGCCCGGTGAATATGACATGCGGGACGTGCTGGGGGTTGGCGGCTGAGCGAGGGGACCCATCACGACGGGATCGGGTGACAGCGAACAATGACGATGACCTGTCGCTGATCCTCGCCTTCGGCAAGTTGCTCGTCCAACTATGATCGGCCAGCATCCGCTTACCGATCCGTAAGGTTTGCGGTGATTTTCGGTACGGCCTTGAAAGGTGAATGAAAGCTTGGTGCCATAAGTGTTGGGCGCGCGCCCCGTATTTGTCGCGGAAAGCGATGGGAGAGAGAGGGCGCGGGAAACGAACAAAGGGAAGAGGCCATGTCGCTCGCGCGAATACTGCTTGATTCAGCCGCCACAACCGCACTCGTCGCCGTCATGGCCTTGTCCGCGCCGTCAGCGCGCGCCGACGAAAAAGTCTCCATCATGGTCGGCGGCTATGAGAAACAGATCTATCTGCCCGCCAAGCTGACCGAAGCGCTCGGTTACTTCAAGGACGAGGGTCTTGACGTCGAGTTGCTGAATGAACCGGCCGGCGTCGATGCCGAAAACGAGATGCTCGCCGGTGCCGTGCAAGGGGTTGTCGGCTTCTACGATCACTGCATTGACCTGCAGGCAAAGGGCAAATTCGTTGAATCCATCGTCCAATTCAGCCAAGCGCCGGGCGAGGTGGAACTTGTTTCGACGAAACACCCCGAGATCAAATCGCCTGCCGACTTCAAGGGCATGAGCCTGGGCGTGACCGGTCTAGGCTCATCGACGAATTTTCTTACGGAATACCTCGCCGTCAAGAACGGTTTGAAGCTGGGCGACTTCACCTCGGTTCCGGTCGGCGCCGGCACCACCTTCATCGCCGCCATGCAGCAGGACAAGATCCAGGCAGGTATGACGACAGAGCCGACGATCACGCGACTGCTGAAGACCGGCGAAGCGTCTGTTCTCATCGACATGCGCACAATGGAAGGCACCAAGGCTGCTCTCGGCGGCACCTACCCGGCCGCCTCCCTCTATATGCAGACCGATTGGGTCGAAGCGCATAAGGACGTCGTGCAGAAGCTGGCCAATGCCTTCGTCAAGACRCAGAAATTCATCAACACCCATACGGGCGCTGAAATCGCCGACAAGATGCCGAAGGACTATTATGTCGGCGACAAGGAGGGCTACGTGAAGGCCCTCGATGCAGGCAAGGCAATGTTCACCCCCGACGGGATCATGCCCGAAGGCGGCCCGGAGACGGTGCTGACGGTTCTTTCAGCCTTCAAGAAGGAACTGCAGGGCAAGCAGATCGACCTCTCCAAGACCTACACCTCGGAATTCGTCAAGAACGCCAAGTAGCAGACAGTGCCGGCGCGATGAACGACATCGCGCCGGTACCCATCAGTTTTGACGTCCGGCGGCCTTGGGCCGACGGGCGGGCGTTTGCTCGTACCCAGGAGTTCCACCATGGCCATTGAAAAAAATGCACCGGCGATCGAGCTGATCAACGTCAGCCGGCGTTTCCTTTCACCCACCGGCAAATCGCTGACAGCACTACGCGATTTCACCATGACCGTTGAACGCGGCGAATTTGTCGCCGTTGTCGGCCCGACCGGTTGCGGAAAATCCACCACCCTCAACCTTGTCACGGGGTTGGCAAGCCCAAGTGCCGGCGAGGTTCGCGTCATGGGCGCCCCGGTCACGGGAATAGACCCGCGCATCGGTTTTGTTTTCCAAAGTGACGCCTTGTTTCCTTGGCGAACGGTGATCGAAAACGTGATGGC
>NZ_JBFULQ010000067.1:0-18664 GCF_054049815.1 Mesorhizobium sp. P5_C1
ATCTCCCCCCTTGCGGGGGAGATGCCCGGCAGGGCAGAGGGGGGTGGGACGGAACGCTGCCTTTCAGATGGAGGCTCGTGTTGAGCACCCTCGCCCAGCTCTTCGATCGCGCGTTCGCACCGCTGAAAGCCGCCGTCGCCGCCAAGCGCATCCCCGGCGGCGTCCTAGGCATTGTCGACAAAAATGGCGAACGCGTCGTCAGGTCGGTCGGCTCCGCTCAGCTCGTGCCGAAGACGCGCCCAATGCAGGAGCAAACATGGTTCGACCTGGCGTCCTTGAGCAAGGTCATCTTCACCACACCGCGCATCCTGGCGCTGGCCGAAAACGGCGTCATCGATCTCGATGCGCCGCTGATCTCCGCTCTGCCGGATCTTCGCCAGTATGATGCACAGGCCTGGGAGCGGAAGGTGACGTTCCGCCAGTGTCTAGGCCACCAGACGCCGTTTCCCGCCGTCGAGCCGATTTATACCTATGGGCGCGATCCCGAGCTTCTGCGCGCCTTCATCCTGCAGCGCGAATGGCGCGCCCGCGACCCGATCTATTCCGACATCAACTTCATCCTGCTCGGCTTTGCGCTGGAGCGGCTGTCGGGAAAAAAAATCCGGAACATGGATCCCGGCCCGGGCTTCGCTTTTTCCGCCGAGCCGGATGCGTCAGCCGCGACCGAAGACTGCACCTGGCGCCATCGCGTTTTGTCCGGCGAGGTCCACGATGACAATTGCGCGGCGCTGCAAGGTGCCGGACATGCCGGCCTGTTTGGAACAGCCGCGTCCGTCCTCGATTTCGCGCAGGGGCTATTGGACGGCACGGGTGCGTTCGAGCGTTCGATCGAGCTGATGCGCGCGCCCTTGTCCGCAACCCGCACGCATGGCTGGGAGCGCCCCTACGAGGGCTGGTCCGGCGGGGCCTTGTGCAGGCCGGGAACCATCGGCCACACCGGCTTTACCGGCACTGGACTGTGGATCGACTTCGACAGAGGCAAGGCCTGGACCTTGCTCACCAACCGGATCCATCCGACACGTCATTTCGACAGCGGCATCGCTCCGCTTCGGCAGGCGGTCGGAGATCTTGTCAACGAGGATTGTTAGGGAGGTGACCATGGAACCAATCTGGGCCGTCGGGCTGATGACCGGCACCGTGCTTGACG
The DNA here is from genome assembly GCF_054049815.1 of Mesorhizobium sp. P5_C1. Classification (NCBI taxonomy): domain Bacteria; kingdom Pseudomonadati; phylum Pseudomonadota; class Alphaproteobacteria; order Hyphomicrobiales; family Phyllobacteriaceae; genus Mesorhizobium; species Mesorhizobium sp. P5_C1. The sequence continues at coordinate 1,148 of NZ_JBFULQ010000067.1, forward strand.
GCAACATCGACGTGGCCCTGATCAAGACCGACGGCGAGCGGATCGATGATTTCGGCACATATCGGCTGATGCCCTATCCCCCGTCGATCCGCTCGCTGCTCGAAGAGACACTGAACGAGGCTAGAGCCTGGAATTTCACCGGGCCGGAGCCGGCGATCTTTCGCAAGGCGGAAGAAGCCCTGACGCGAGCCCAGTCGGCGGCGGTCAAGGAACTCGTCGAAGGTTATGGGATGACGATGGCCGATATCGGCGTCRTCGGCTTTCATGGCCAGACCGTGCTGCATCGCGCGCCGCAGGTGGGCCGGCTCGGCCAGACCCGGCAGCTCGGCGACGGCGAATTGATGCACGCCCTGTTGGGCACCAAGGTCGCCTATGACTTCCGCTCAGCCGACATGCGCGCCGGCGGGCAAGGCGCGCCGTTGGCCGCTGCCTATCACACCGCTTTGATGCGCAGCGCCGGCGCCAGCGGCGACGTGGCGGTGCTTAATCTCGGCGGCGTCGCCAACATCACCTGGTGGGATGGTGCCGACAACGTTGTCGCCTTCGATACCGGACCGGCCAATGCGCCATTGAACGATTTCATCAAATCGAAAGGGCTCGGCGACATGGACCGCGACGGCGCGCTTGGCCGGGCGGGAGCGGTCGATGAGGCACGGCTGGCCAAGCTGCTGCAGCACCCTTATCTGACCAAGCCCTACCCGAAATCGCTGGACCGTTTCGACTTCGGCGCCGCGATGGCGGACGGCATGAATGCCGAGGATGGCGCAGCCCTTCTGACCGCCTTCACCGCTGCCGCCGTCGGCAAGGCACTCGACCTGTTGCCGCGCCGGCCGAAAAAACTCGTGGTCAGCGGCGGTGGCCGCCACAATCCGACAATGATGGCGATGCTCGCCAGCCGCGCCGGCGTCGAGGTGGTGCAGGCCGAAAGCCTTGGCTGGAGCGGCGACGCGGTGGAGGCGGAGTGCTTTGCCTTCCTCGCGGTCCGCGTGCTGAGGGGTCTGCCGATCAGCTTCCCCAGCACGACCGGCGCACCGCAGCCGATGCGCGGCGGACGGCTGGCCGGTTAAACCAGCGTCTTCCGCAGGAAGATGCGGCTGCGGCCGACAGGGAAATCGGCAAGCGTTCCGAAGGGCTGATAGCCCTGGCGCTGATAGACCTTGGCGGCGTGCGGATTGAAGGTGTCGATCCAGGCATTCCGACAGCCGCGCGCCACCGCTTCCTGCTCGGCCGCATCCAGCATGTTGCCGGCCATCTGCTGACCGCGCAGCCTTTCATCGACCCACAGCCACTGCACGTAGAGCCAGCCCCAGGCGGTGTAGCCCGAGATGCCGGCGACGACCGTGCCGTCCTCGTCGCGCAAGAACACGGCCAGGGCCTTTCTTTCGGAAGCACCAACATCGCCGTCGTTGAACGCCGTCAGCCGTTCGGCGAGAAAGGTGAGTTCTTCCGGCGAGGGATTTGCCGTCGTTTCAAGTGTCGTCTTCATGGCCTTTTCCGAGATGCGCAGCTGGATACAAAGGCAGCGTTACGAGGGGCATGGCGCTTGTGCAATGTCTATATCTGGCTCCGAACAGGGTGCGTATCCGCATCGCCGCCATTGCGAAACTCGGACGCTGCAATGCCGTAGCGCTTGAGCTTGTCGTAGAAGGTCTTGCGCGGCACGCCGAGTGCGTCGATGGCGCTGCGCACATCGCCGCCGTGGTCGCGCAGCGCGTCGCGGATGAGTTGCGCCTCGTAGTGGCCGACCCGTTCGGGCAGCGTGGCCGCCGGCTCCGGCAACTGCGCGGGAACCGTTTTCGTATCGTCGTCCGGACCGAGGCCGAGCGCGACGCGATCGGCAAAATGTGCAAGCTCGCGCACATTGCCCGGCCATGCATGCGACTGGAGATGATCGCTGACCGCCGCGTTGACCCCGGCGACCGGCCGGCCGAACCGTTCCGCGGCCTTGCCGAGGAAGTGGCCGAACAGCATTGGGATGTCGCCGCGCCGCTCGCGCAACGGCGGAATGCGCAACGTCACCACGTTGAGGCGGAAATAGAGATCCTCGCGAAAGTCGCCGCGCTGGTCCTGCCGTCCGAGATCCACCTTGGTCGCCGCGACGACCCGGAGGTCGACGCGCCGGGTCTCGTTCGAGCCAAGCGGGGTGACGCTGCGCGTTTCGAGCACACGCAGCAGCTTGACCTGAAGGGCCGGCGGCATGGATTCGATCTCGTCGAGGAACAACGTGCCGCCGCTGGAGTGCTCGATGCGGCCGATCCGTCGCCGCTGCGCGCCGGTGAACGCGCCCGCCTCGTGGCCGAACAGCTCGCTCTCTATGACGGTCTCCGGCAGCGCACCGCAATTCAGCGCCACGAAGGGCTTTGCGCGCCGCCGCCCCCATCGGTGTAGGAGGTCGGCCACCACCTCCTTGCCGGTTCCGGTCTCCCCTTCCACCAGCACGTCGACGTCCATGTCGGCGATCTGCCGCAAGGTCTCGCGCAACCGCCGGATGGCTGGCGCTTCGCCGATCAGCGGCAGGCCGTCGGCAGCCTGCGCCGCGGCTTCTCGCAGCCGCCGGTTCTCCATCACCAGCCGCCGCTTCTCCGATGCCCGTCTGAGTGCCTCGACGAGGCGGTCACTGGCATAGGGTTTCGGGATGAAATCATAGACACCATCCTTGAGCGCTGCCACCGCGAGATCGACGTCGCCATGCCCGGTGACCAGGATCACCGGTATGTCGGGGTCGATCGCCTTGACGCGATCGAACAGCTGCAGCCCGTTCATGCCCGGCATGCGGATGTCGCTGACGACCACGCCCTCGAAATTCCTGTCGACGACGGCAAGCGCCGCCTCGGCCGCGTCGAGCGCGACCACCGCGAAGCCGGCAAGCTCGAACAATTGCGTGGTGGCGTGAAGCAGGTCCGCATCGTCCTCGACGAGCGCCACCAGCCCTGATGCGTCTGTCATTCAATTCGCCTCAAGTCGATGGTGAAGGATGCGCCGCCGGCGCTGCCGGGATCGAGCCGGAGCGTACCGCCCAATTCCTGGGCGATCTCCTGCGAGATCACCAGTCCGAGGCCAAGCCCCTTCTCCTTGGTGGTCTGGAACGGCATGAACAGATTGCCGGCCGCCTCCGGACCGAGGCCAGGGCCGTTGTCGCGCACCGAAATCAGCACCCTGTCGTCGCGCTCGGCGATGTCGATCTCGATGCGGGGATCGGGCTGGTCCTTCATCGCGTCCAGCGCATTCTGCAACAGGTTGACGAGGATCTGCTCGAGCCGGATGCGGCTGGCCATGACCACCGGCGACGCGTTGCCGCGCGGCTTGACGATGGTCACGCCGGAATCACGGATGCGTCCCGACAGCAGCGACAGCGCGCCGTCGATCGCCTCGCGCACCGGCAATGGCGAGGCGGCGACGCCTGGCCGCCGGGCAAAGGTGCGCAAGGTGCTGGTGATCGCGCCGATGCGCTCGGTCATTGATACGATCGATGTCAGATTGCCGCTGACCGGCTCGGTCTTGCCGGCGTCGAGAAAGCGGCCGGCGTTCTCGGCATAGGTGCGGATGGCGGCAACAGGCTGGTTGATCTCGTGCGCCACGCCGGCGGCGATCTGGCCGAGGATGGAAAGCCGGTTGGCCTGGGCGAGATCGTCACGCAGCCGGCGGACCTTGGCTTCGGCGTTCTCACGCTCGGCGATTTCGCCGGCAAGTGCGGTGTTGGAGCGCGTCAGCTCGGCCGTCCGGGTGCTGACCCGGCTCTCCAGTTCGGCATTCATGCGCGCCAGCGCTTCCTGCCGCAGCCGGCGGGCGCGCCTGCGCCGGGTGAGCACGAAGGCAAGCAGGCCCATGAGCAGCAACCCGAGCAGCGTGGTCAGGCGCGCCGTGTTGGCGGCGGACGACAAAGCCGCGTCGGCGGGCGTCAGCAGCCACAGACGCCAGCCGGGCACCGCACCGGGCAGGTCCTGCACCACTTCAACGAACTGGCGCGGCTTTCCGGAGCTGTCGATTGTCGCCAGGCCGTCACCGGCACCGCGTCGCAACGGCAGCGGTTCGAAGCCGGCATCGGCCAGTTGAAGCTGCTCGCGGGCAGCAGTAGCATCCGCGGCCGAGAGTGGCGCCAGGGCATGAAACCGCCACTCGGGCTGGCTGGTGGCCAGCACCACGCCGCGTTCGTCGGTGACGAAAACAAGAAAGCCGCTGGAGCGCCAATTGGCTTCGACGCCGTCGAGCTCGACCTTCAGCACCGCAACACCAAGCGGCTTGGAGCCGTCGTCGACGCGGCTGGCAAGGTAAAGACCCGGCCGGCCACTGATCGTGCCGAGGCCATATTGGCTGGCAGCACCCTTGGCCATCGCCTCCTGGAAATAATGGCGAAAATTATAGTCGATGCCGACAAAGCTCGTCGGCTCGCCGGCATTGCTGGCGGCGATTGCGATGCCGGCCGTGTCGATGACATAGATGGCGGACGCCGATGCATCGCCGGCAATTGCCCTGAGCTTGTCGTTGAGGGCTGCTTCTTGCATCTTTCCGGCCCGGCGCAGCGCCCCGCGCACCGCATCGTCGCGCGCCAGCACCAATGGAACCAGGCGCTGCTTTTCGATTTCGCCGGTCAGGGTTCCCGCCGCCAGTGGCAGGGCGGCAAGTGCTCCGTCGCGCAGATTGTCGGCCGCCTGGCCGGTGGCGATGCGACCGGCGATGGCGATCGCGCCTGCCAGAACCGCAAGAGCGACGACCACGACACGCCAGCGGCCATCGCGCAGCCGGGCCACCGCTTCGCGCAGCAATTCACGGCCGGCCGCGGATCCCCTATCGATGCCTACTTGCGACGTCTGCCCTCTCCCTTTTCCTCGCGGCCCGTTTTTTCCCCGCAGCCTTGCGGCCCAGTGTAATGCGAAATTCCGCCCAGGCAAACGCTGCCTGTGCGGAAATCCGCACAGGCATTCGCGGCAAAGCGCCGGACAACCGCCGAAATCCAGGGATTCCGGCCTTTCACCGATCTGGCACAGCGCTTGCAAAAGTCTTTGCAGCGGCGCGCGACCGGAGCGCCGCGATGGGAGAAGTCACGCAGGGCGGTGCATTTCCGCCCATCCGGCAAGGGAGAGTTCGATGCACATCGCAGACCAATCAGGCGCGCCTTCCGCGCAGCGCAAGCCTTTCTATGCCCAACTCTACGTGCAGGTGCTCGTCGCGATCACCGTCGGCATCCTGCTCGGTCACTTCTATCCGTCGATCGGCGAGAGCATGAAGCCGCTCGGCGACGCCTTCATCAAGCTGGTCAAGATGATCATCGCCCCGGTCATCTTCCTGACCGTGGCGACCGGCATCGCCGGCATGAGCGACCTGCAGAAGGTCGGACGTGTCGCCGGCAAGGCGATGCTCTACTTCCTCACCTTCTCGACGCTGGCGCTGATCATCGGCCTTGTCGTGGCCAATGTCGTCCAGCCGGGCGCCGGCTTCAACATCGACCCGGCGACCCTCGACGCCTCGACCGTCAACACCTATGCCGCCAAGGCGCATGACCAGTCGGTCACCGGCTTCCTGATGAACATCATCCCGACGACGATCGTCGGCGCCTTCGCCGACGGCGACATCCTGCAGGTGCTGTTCTTCTCGGTGCTGTTCGGCATTTCGCTGGCGCTGGTCGGCGACAAGGGCACGCCGGTCCTCAACTTCCTGCAGGCCCTGACGACGCCGATCTTCAAGCTGGTCAGCGTGCTGATGAAGGCCGCGCCGATCGGTGCTTTCGGCGCCATGGCGTTCACCATCGGCAAATACGGCATCGGCGCGGTCATCAACCTCGCCATGCTGGTCGGCACCTTCTATGTGACCTCGCTGCTGTTCGTGTTCGTCGTGCTGGGTGCGGTCTGCCGCTACAATGGGTTCTCCATCCTGTCCTTGATCCGCTACATCAAGGAAGAGCTGCTGCTGGTGCTGGGCACGTCCTCGTCGGAAGCCGCCCTGCCCTCGCTGATGGAAAAGATGGAGAAGGCCGGCGCCAAGCGCTCGGTGGTCGGTCTGGTCATCCCGAYCGGCTATTCCTTCAACCTCGACGGCACCAACATCTACATGACGCTGGCGGCGCTGTTCATCGCTCAGGCGACCAACATCCATTTGTCGATCGGCGACCAGATCCTGCTGCTGCTGGTTGCGATGCTCTCCTCCAAGGGCGCCGCCGGCATCACCGGAGCCGGGTTTATCACCCTGGCCGCCACACTGTCGGTCGTTCCGGCGGTGCCCGTCGCCGGCATGGCGCTGATCCTCGGTGTCGACCGCTTCATGTCGGAGTGCCGGGCGCTGACCAACTTCGTCGGCAATGCAGTCGCCACGCTGGTGGTGGCACGCTGGGAAGGCGAACTCGATGAAGCCCAGCTCGCCAGGGCATTGGCGGGCACGGCCGACGACAGCCTGCCGGCTGATCTCGTTCCCGCCGAGTAATCCGAGCGCTTCAACACCAATCAGCGGCCGGAAGCCCATGGCTTCCGGCCGCTGCCGTACAGGTGACAACGATGTCAGGCGGTTTTGCGCAGCGGTGCCAGCGCCTTGCCGTCGGCGGCGAAGAGATGGCAGCGGGAGGGATCGGCCTGCATGGCGATGGGGCTGTGCAGCGGTGTCGTGTCGATGCCCTCGGTCTGCACGACCAGCCTCGTCTTCTCGCCGATGTCGGCATGCAGGATGGTCAGGCCGCCCAGCCGTTCGGCCAGCACCGCCTCGCCCTTGAACTGGCCCGCATCCGCGATGCGGATATGTTCCGGCCGGATGCCGAGCAGCAGCTCGCTGTCTTGTGCGAGCGCGCCCGCCTCGACCGGAACGACCAGGCTGGATCCGCCCGGCAGGGCAACGGCAACGCCATCCGCGTTGGCGGACAGAACCCTGACCGGCAGCATGTTCATCTTCGGCGAGCCGATGAAGCCGGCGACGAAGACATTGGCTGGCCTGGCATAGAGGTCGAGCGGCGTGCCAACCTGTTCGATCGTGCCGCCATTGAGGACGACGATCTTGTCGGCCATGGTCATCGCCTCGGTCTGGTCGTGCGTGACATAGACGATGGTGGCGGCGAGCCGTTCGTGCAGCTGCATCAGTTCCAGCCGCATGTTGACGCGCAGTGCCGCGTCGAGGTTCGACAGCGGTTCGTCGAACAGGAACACCTTCGGCTGGCGCACGATCGCGCGGCCGATGGCGACACGCTGGCGCTGGCCGCCGGACAGCTCCTTCGGCCGCCGCTCGAGCAGATGCGACAATTGCAGCACCTCGGCCGCCGCCTTGACCTTGGCGTCACGCTCGACGACCGGCAGCCCGGCGATCTTCAGCGCAAAACCCATGTTTTCGGCGACCGTCATATGCGGATACAGCGCATAGGACTGAAACACCATGGCGAGGCCGCGCTCGGAAGGATCGATCTCATTGATGCGCGCGCCATCGAGCATCAGCTCGCCGGAGGTGATCTTCTCGAGACCGGCGATCATGCGCAGCAGCGTCGACTTCCCGCAGCCCGACGGGCCGACGAAGACGACGAACTCGCGGTCGCCGACATCGAGATCGACGCCCTTGATCACCTCGGCATTGCCATAGGATTTGCGCACGCCGCGCAGCTTGAGCTCAGCCATTGAAGTCCCTCCTCGCATCCGGATATGTGCTTGGACCGACAGGCATGCGTGCCGCCAGCGTACCTCCGTCATCGAACAGGACAAGGCTGGCAGCACCAACCAGCCCGGCGTGGCGGCCGAGTTGGGCCTGAACGACCGGCACGTCGCGATAGGCACGCATGGCCCGCTGCCTGATGGTTGCCTCGATGGCAGGTGCCATGAGGTCGAGGCCATTGGCAATGCCGCCGCCGACGACCAGCACGTCAGGCGAATACAGATGCAAAAGATTGGTGAAGCCGATGCCCAGCCATCGGGCYTCCTCCTCCAGCAGGGCCAAGGCAAGCTCGTCCAGCAGCCGTGCCGCCTCGACCACGTGACGGCCGGTCACTTCACCGTTGCCCGAGAGGCGCCGCAGCGCCGAGCCATCAAAGGGTGCTGTCGCGGCGTTGGCACGGCGGCCGAGCGCGGTGCCCGAGGCAATGGCCTCGAAGCAGCCGACGACACCGCACATGCAGCGCTCGCCTTCATTGGTGATGGTCATGTGGCCGATCTCGGCGGCAAGGCCACGGCGGCCATGCAGGATGCGCCCGTCGACGACGACGCCGCCGCCGATGCCGGTGGAAACCGTGACGAAGACCAGCGAGCGGGCGCCGTGACCGGCGCCGAAGCGCCATTCGCCGAGTGCGGCGGCATTGGCGTCGTTCTCCAGCCGCACCGGCAGGCCGAGCCGCCGTTCGAGGATATCGGCAAGCGGCACGTCCAGCCAGCCGGCGAGTGTCGGCGGTCCGACGGCGATGCCGGCCAGCGGATCGAGCGGTCCCGGCGCGCCGACGCCGACGCCGACGATGGCGAGCGCCGGCGCCTCGTCGTGGATGGTCGCGGCCAGCGCCTCGATCTGGCCGATCACCACGTCGGGGCCAGCCTGCGCCTGTGTCGGCACCGCGGCGAATGCCAGGATCTTGCCGTCACGGTCGACCAGGGCGGCACGAAGCTCGGTGCCACCAAGATCGATCGCAAGGGCGGCTTCGTTGCTCATGCCGCGACCTTCAGGCCGTGCAGCCAGCCGATGCGGCCGGCCAGGTCCCTGTCGCCGAAGGCGAGCGAGCCGAGGACCACGGTTTCGGCACCGGCGGCACGCAGCAACGGCACTGTCTCGTGGCGAATACCGCCATCGGCGGCAAGAACCACGGCCGCCTCACGGCCGGCCTCTCTCAGGATGGCGCGGGCAGCGCCCAGCCTGCCGCAGGCCTCGTCCGACAGGCTCTGCCCCTTGACGCCGATTGCCGTTCCGAGAAGCGTGACGAAGGCGACCTCGGAGACGAAAGGCGTCACCGTCTCGACCGGCGTCTCCAGCCTGAGCACCACGCCGGCTTCGGCACCGAGTTCGCGTGCCAGCCGGACGGCGCGCAATCCCGCCTCACCGTTCTCGGCATGGACRCTGATCATGTCGGCGCCGGCCTCGATGAACTGGCGCGTCTGCGACTCGACTACAGCCGCATCGACCATCAGATGAACATGGATGGGTCTGGCCGTCAGCCGAGCGATGCGGGCGACGAGATCGGGAAAGAACAGGAAGGAGGGGGCGAAATGACCGTCCGCCACATCGATGTGGTGAAGGTCGACATAGGGCTCGATGCGCTTCAGATCGCTCTCGAAATTGACGAGGTCGGCGGACCACAACGAGAATTCAGCGATCATGCGATCGCGCGGCAGTGCGGCGATGGCGGCCTGGCCTGAGAGAGGTTTCGAGATCATGACTGGTCCTGGTTGTTGAAACGATCCTCGAGGAAGCCCGCGATAGCGGCGCGGACCTCGGCGAAATGACGATCCTTGTCGGTGGCCTTCGGCGTCACCTCGGCAAAGGCGGCGTTTGGGATGGCGTCGGCGAGGAAGCGGGCGGTCGCCAGCGGATGGATGAGATCGACGCCGCTGCCGATGACCAGCGTGGGGATAGCGAGATTGCCGGCAGCCGGCCGCGTGACGCCAGGCCCATCGTTGGCGATCGCCTGCATCACCTCGACGAAGACAGCCGCATTTTCGCGCTCGAAGAAACCCAGCAGGGAAGCAAGATTGTCCGGTGCTTCGCTGCGAAACCGGGCCGCTGTCGCGGAGGCCGCGAAGGCGTTGCGCGCGTCCTCCAGCGGGCGATCGCGGATGAGCTTCGCCACCTCCGAAAAGGGCCGCATGTTCTGCGGCGCCGCATCGAAGACCCAGGCAGGGCGCACCAGCACCAAACCCAGGACACGGTCCGCGTGATGGCTTGCAAGCCTGAGCGCGATCGCCGCGCCCATCGAGACGCCGCCGGCGACGAAGCGGTCGAGCCCGGCCGCGTCGGCGGCGGCCAGCACATCGTCGGCAAACATGGCGATCGAAAAGGGCCGCCTGGAGCCGGCGCCTGAGCCGCCGTGTGCGCGGCATTCGACGGTCAGCCGGCGGTATGACCGACTGTCGGGAAAATTCTGCGCCACCTGCGCCGCATCACCGCCGAGACCATGCTGGAAGATGACCGGAAACCCCCGCCCGGTATCGAAGACACAAAGCGCCGCATCGTCGCGAAGCATGACCGTCGGCGCGGTGTCCATCAGAGGAGCCTCCGCAGGAAGGCCGCGACGCCGGGGGCTTCGCCGGCGGACAGCCCGTGGGTGACGAGCGCCCCGTCGAAGCCCACCGCCTTCAGCCGCGCGATGAAATCCGGGAAGTCGACGATGCCTTGGCCGGCGCTGGCAAAACGGCCGTCACCATAGCGGTCCTTGGCGTGCGCCATGGCAATGTGGCCGGCCGCTTCGCCGATCGCGGCGGCGACAATGGTACGCGCTTCGCCGGGCGTCGCATGTTCGAACAGGTTTGCCGGATCAAGCACGATCTTCAGGCGCTTCGATCCCATCTCGGCGATCAGCGTGGTGGCATCCTTCGCCGAGGTGACGATGTTGGCCTGCTCGGGCTCGATGCCGAGATCGACGCCGGCGGCTTCTGCCAGCGCCAGCGCCTTCGCCATCTCGGTGGCCATGTCGGACCAGGCCGCCGGATCGGCATTGTCGGGATGGTACGCCCATTGGTCGGCGGCGTTGCGCGAGCCGGTGCAGAGCGTGACCAGGGGAATGCCCAGGGCAGCAGCAGCCTCGATGACGACGGCAAGGCGCTTGAGGCCATCGTCGCGGACGGCCTTGTCGGGATGCGCCATGTTGTAGGTGCCCGAAAGTGCCGCGAGCGAAACACCGCTCGATTGCGCGGCGGCGCGGATCGCCGCGATGGCGTCCGCCGGCACGGCATCCGGCATTGACGGCAGGCCGGCGCAGGCGAGGTTGAACTGCGTGGTCTCATAGCCAGCGTGCCGCACGGCCGCCAGCACGGCGGCTGGCTCGGCGCCTGGAAAGGTCTTGGCGAAAATGCCGAGACGCATCACACCGCCTCCGAAACCGAGGCGAGCTCGACCCGCTCACCTGATACCACCGAGCGCGCGATGGCGACCATGGCGCGGATCGACGCGATGCCGTCCTCGACATTGGCGCCGCGCATCGGCGCGCCGTCCAGCACCGTTTCGGCAAGAGCTTCCAGTTGGCGCCGGAAGAAATGGCCGTCAGCGCCGAGCGGCTTGTGGGCGGTGGCCGACTTCTCGTGAAAGATCTCGACCTCGCTGGCGCGGAAGTACCAGGGGTTGAAGGTCTTGGCGATGACAGAGCCGTTCTCGCCATAGAGCTGGAAACCTTCGTGCCAATCCATCCGCACGGCAACGGTGAGATCGAGATGGCCGAGCGCGCCGCTGGCGAATTCGGTCTCGACGAACCAGCAATAGGCGCCGAAACGCTCGTTGAGGCGGGCGCGCACGGCGACGATATCGCCGCACAGGAAGCGCGCCGTGTCGACGAGATGCGAGCCGTGCGCCAGCATGAAATACTGCCTGAGATCAGCCTTCGGATTGCCGCTCGGTTTCCTCGCCAGTTTGCTGGTGACGGGCAGCGGCTGGATGGCATCGGTGTTGGTGTAGCGATGGGTGGAATCGCAGTACCAGGCCTTCAGCGCCAGCACCTCGCCGATCTCGTCGCGGACGAAATCGCGCGCCGCCTCCAGCGCGGGATCGAAGCGCTTCATGTGGCCGACCTGCAGGACCTTGCCGGAGCGCCTGACCGCCTCGGCCAGCGCCTCGCCCTCTTCCACCGAGGTGCCGATCGGCTTTTCGCACAGCACATGCTTGCCGGCATCGAGCGCCTTGATCGACATCGGCACATGGTAGGCGTCGGAGGTGGCGACGATCACCGCTTCCAGTTCGGGATCGGCGAGCATCGCGTCATAGTCGGCATACATTTTCCGCGGTTCGTAGGTGGCACCCATGCGGGCGAGGAGGTCGGGTGCCGCGTCGCAGATGGCGTAGAGATCAGCATTGCTGGCCTTGGCGCAGGATTGCAGATGCGCAAACTGCGCGATGGGGCCGCAACCGAGCACGCCGACCCTGAGGCGTCTGTCCTGTTTCTTAATCATCGTCTCGTTCTTCAGGCGCCGTAGCTGCGCATTGTTTGGCGGTTGGTCTTGACCGCGCCGGCGGGGTCGGCGGCGGCGGTGTCGGATTCCTCTTCGAGCACCAGCCAGCCGGTGAAACGCGGTGCGGTGCCGGCGATCTCGATGACCGCCGGGGTGTCGCAGACGCCTTGGCCGAGCATGGCCCAGTTGCCCTTGGCGTCGACGTCCTTGAGATGGATGTAGCGGATGCGGTCGCGGAAGGTGCGCAGCGTATCCAGCATGTCCTTGTGGCCGCGCAGGATATGGCCGGTATCCGGCACCCAACCGACCAGGTCGGGGTCGAGCAAGGCAAAGATCGTGTCGTAGTCGGCGCGGTCGAAGAGCAGCGTGTTGTGGTGCGAACTCGGATGCAGCGCGACATCCACACCGGCCTTGCGGCCGATCTCGGCGGCGCGATTGTAGAATTCGGCCGATATGGCGAACTTATCTTCGCGCGGACCGTCGGAGACGACCGTCGCCGAGCCGATTGAGACCAGTGCGCCGGGAAAGTTCGCGGCAAACCCTGTCCAGCGCCGGGCGGCTTCGAGGTCGCTTTCCAGCGCCTCTTTCAACGTGAAACCGCTCTTCGAGCCAAAGGCAAAGGAGACGAGGGAGAGGCCTCGGGCATCGAGCGCAGCAGCGAATTCGGCCGGGCTGTCGGCATAGCGGCCGATCATGGTGTCGGTGATCTCGATGCCGGCGTAGCCGCCGTCTTCTATCGCCTTCAACAGATCGTCGGGACCGCCAGTCCAGCCCTTGCCCAGCATTTCCCAGGTGAAGGTCTGGCAGCCGACCTTGAGCTTCGTCGTCGTCATGTCATTCATTCCTTGACGCCGCCCTGGGTCAGTCCTTCGATGATGTGGCGCTGGAAGAACAGCACCAGGAGGATCAAGGGCACGGTCACCACGGCGGAGGCCGCGGCGATGTCTCCCCAGGGGACGTAATAGAGGTTGGTGAAGTTGGCGATGCCGACCGGTATCGTCTGCCGGTCGATGTTGGAGGTGAAGGCGAGCGCGAACAGGAATTCGTTCCACGCGGTGATGAAGGCGAGCAGGCCGGTGGTCACCAGGCTCGGCAGCGACATCGGCAGGATAATGCGCCAGAGCAGGCCGGGCACGCTGACGCCGTCCATGCGCGCCGCCTCGTCGATCTCGCGCGGCAGCGTCTCGAAATAGCCGAACAACACCCAGGTCACCAGCGGCAGGCCGAGTGCCAGGTAGGTGATGATCAGCGCCGTGTAGGTGTCGAGCAGGCCGAGATTGGTGGCGACCAGATAGAGCGGGCCGACCAGCGCGATCTGCGGGAACATCGACACAGAAAGGATGACCATCAGAATGCCGAAGCGGCCCTTGATGTTGAGCCGCGACAGCGCGAAGGCGGCCAGCGAGCCGACGAACAGGCAGAGGAACGTCGTCGCCAGGGAGACCACCAGCGAGTTCCAGACGTAGCGGTGAAGCTGCTTCTCGACAAAGGCGTTGTAGTAGTGCTCCAGCGTGAAGGGATCCGGGATCAGCGACGGCGAGCCTGACGTCAGCGCCTTGTCAAGCTGGAACGAGGTCGAGAACTGCCAGATGAACGGACCGCCCGACCAGACGAGGATCAGCAAGGCGCCGAGATAGATGGCGAAGGTCTGCAGCGGCGAGCGCGTGTCGTTCACTGCGCTCTCCTGATCTGGCGGACGAGGTACAGGCAGAACACCAGCGCGATGATGCCCTCGGTGACGAACATCGCCGTCGAGACGGCCGAGCCGTAGCCGAACTGCAGCGTCGAAAAGAGCACCTTGTAGGACAGCGTCGACAGCGTTTCAGTCGAATCGGCCGGGCCACCGCCGGTCAGCACGTAGACGAGGTCAAAGACGCGGAAGGCGTCGAGCGCGCGGAACAGGCCGGCGATCAGCAAGGTCGGCATCAACAGCGGCAGGCGGATGTACCAGAAGGTGATCCAACCCTTGGCGCCAKCCATGCGCGCCGCCTCGATCAGCGAATTGGGCACGGTCTGCAACCCGGTCAGAAGCAGCAGCGCCATGAACGGCGTCGTCTTCCAGACATCGGCGATGATGATGGTGATCATCGCCGTGTCGGTGGAGCCGTACCAGTTGATGTTCTGGTCGATCAGCCCGGCATGCAGGAGGATGTAGTTGATGATGCCGTTCTGGCCGTCGAACAGCCAGCCGAACATCTTGGAGGTGACGACGGTGGGCATCGCCCACGGCACTAGCATGGCCGCGCGGACGAGCCCCCGCCCCTTGAAGGCTTCGCACAGGATGAGCGCCATGCCGAGCCCGATCACCGTCTCCAGCACGGTCGAAGCGGTGGTGAACCAGATCGTGTGCCACCACGCATTCCAGAACTGCGGGTCGCCCCACAGCTCGACATAGTTGGAGAAGCCGGTGAAATCCTGTTCCTGCGTGATCAGCGAGGTGTTGGTGAGCGACAGGTAGAGCCCGTTGACGATCGGGTAGAAGGAGACCGACGCCAGCGACACGAAGGCCGGCGTCAGCAGGAGCAAGGCCCACAAGGCGCCCGGAAGCGCCTTGCCGAGACGCCGCGGCCGGCCGACACTGGGAATGGTGGCCGCCGCGGACATTGGTTCAGCCTACGATCTTGTCGATTTGCGCCGCCGTCGCGTCCATCTCGGCCTGGACATTACCGGAGACCAGCGCCTTGGAGATGCCGGACTGCAAGGCAAGGGTCACTTTCGCGTATTCAGGCGTGATCGGCCGCGCCGTGGCGCCGGTGAAGACTTTCTCCAGGCTGGCCATGAACGGCTGTTCCTTCTTGATCTGTGCGTCCTGGAACAGCGCCGGCCGCGTCGGTGCGAGGCCGAAGTTCAGCGCGATGCGGTGCTGGACCTCGGTCGACGACAGCCAGGTCAAGAGCTCGATCGCGGCTTCGCGCTGCTTCGAGTTGGCATTGACGCCGAGCTGGTAGCCGCCGAGGCAGGCCGAGCTCTTGCCGCCGGGGAACGACGGCAGCGGCGCGACGCCGACCTTGTCGACCACCTGGGAAGCCTTGGCGTCCTGGGCAATCGGGTAGACATACGACCAGTTGCGCATGAACATCGCCTTGCCCGAGGTAAAGGGCTGACGCGACGGTTCCTCGTCCCAGGACAGCACGTCCTTCGGGCTGATCTTGTTGGTGGCGAGGGTGTCGTGCAGGAACTGGATCGCCTCTACCGCGCCCTTCTGGTTGATCAGCGACGACTTGCCGTCAGGCGCCAGGATGGCGCCGTTGTTGGAGGTGATGATCTCGACCGCGTCGCAGACCAGCACCTCGGCCTGTTTGCCCTGCCAGAGATAGCCGTAATCGATGTCGCCGGCCTTCTGCGCGGCGGCGGCAATGGTCGCCATGTCGGCCCAGCTTTCCGGCACCTTGCCGCCATGCTTTTCCAGCACGTCCTTGCGGTAATAGAACATGCCCGAATCCATGAACCAGGGAAGGGCGGTGAGCTTGCCGCCATAGGTACAGGCATCGAGGGTCCCAGTGAAGTAGGCGCTGCGCTTGTCGGCCGGGAAATACTCGTCCAGCGGCAGCGCCCATCCGGCGGCGGCAAAGCCGGCGATCCAGATCACGTCCTGGCTGAAGACATCGGGCGTGCCGGTGCGGCGGGCGAGCTGCTGCACGAGGCCCTGGTAGACCTCGGTCGAGGAGCTCGGGGGCGGCAGTTCGATGTTCTTGACCAGGATGCGGTCCTGCGATTCGTTGAAGGCCTTGATCAGGTCGCCAAAGGTCTCCTTGCCGAAGAAGGCGGCGCTGGCGAAGCTGATCTCGGCCCGGCTCTGGGCGCGAGCCCGGCCAATGCCGAGCGACGTCCCTACCCCGAAAGCCGCCGCGCCGAGAAGGCCGGCGGAACCGATGAGAAATTGCCGGCGATCGGCGATGGTGACATGCCCAATCGACTTGGAACCGCTGCGCGGCCCCTTCCTTGACTCGTCCATTTGTAGTCCTCCCAGAGTTGACGGCAGCCACTCCCGCCCGTCCAACTTCGCACATGATTCATAAAAAATTGTCGCGCGTCAAGATTTAAACTGCATAATGGTGCATCAATATGCTTATGACGTGGGCGAAGGATGGCCACGTGAACGAAGAATCGCCGATCCTGACGGACGGACGCCGACTGGAGGAATGATGGAAAAGCTTGGTGTAGGGGTCATAGGTTGCGGCAACATCGCCATGACCTACATGCGCAACGCAGCACTTTTTGCAGGCGTGGAGTTGAAGGCCTGCGCCGACATCTCGGCGGACGCGGCCGCCCTGCGGGCCCGCGAATACGGCATCAGGGCGATGGGCGTCGATGCCCTGCTTGCCGATCCCGAAATCGGCCTGGTTCTCAACCTCACCATTCCCGCCGTGCATTTCGACGTCACCATGTCGGCCCTTTCGGCCGGCAAGCACGTCTTCACCGAAAAGCCGCTTGCCACCTCGGCCGCCGACGGACAACGGCTAGTCAGCGAGGCGAAGTCGCGCGGCCTGCTGCTTGGCTCGGCGCCCGACACCTTCCTCGGCGCTGCCGGACGCCGCGCGCGCCGGCTGATGGACGCCGGCGCCATCGGCCGTCCGGTCACCGGCACCGCCTTCATGATGGGCCGCGGCATGGAGCACTGGCACCCCAACCCGCAATTCTACTACCAGCCTGGCGGCGGCCCGGTGTTCGACATGGGCCCCTATTATCTGACCATGCTGGTCAACCTGCTTGGCCCGGTCGAGCGTGTCATGGCAATGGCGACGCGCGGTCAGGAGGAAAGGCTGATCACCGCCGACGGACCGTTCAAGAACACCACATTCAAGGTCGGCACGCCGACCAACGTGCTATCGCTGCTTGAATTCCGCTCCGGTGCGACGGTCACCTTCGGCGCCTCGTGGGACGTCTTTCGCCACTCCAACCATCCGATCGAGCTGCACGGCACGGAGGGCTCGCTGCGCCTGCCCGACCCCGACACTTTCGGCGGCACCGTGTCGCTGTCCGAGCGCGGCGCCGACTGGAAGGACTTTGCCAGCGAAGGCGACCTCTACGGCGCCCGCAACTGGCCCTATGCGGCGCCCGACCGCGCCAATTACCGCATGCTCGGCGTCGCCGATCTGGCCCGTTCGCTTCAAACTGGTAACACGCCACGCGCCTCCGGCAACCTCGCGCTGCATGTGCTTGAGATCATGGAGGCGATCCTGCGTTCCGGCGAGGGCCAGGGCTCGGTGATGGTCGCGGGCGACGTCACTCAGCCGTCTCTGCTGACCGAAGAAGAGGCAAGCGACCTGCTTGCCTGAGGATATGACGATGACACTCGACCCCGATGCACTGCACGTCCTCGAAATCGGCCGCGCGGCTGGCGGAGAGCCGTTCGAGAATGGGGACGTGGCGGCGGCGCGGGCCGCCTACAACGCTTCGTTCCCGACACTGCAGGGCGAGCGCGAACCGGTCGCTGCGACCTTGGAAAAGCGGATCGAAGGGCCGAACGGCCCTATCT
>NZ_JBFULQ010000068.1:0-18530 GCF_054049815.1 Mesorhizobium sp. P5_C1
TTCGCATGCAGGGCATTCGCATGCGGGGCATTCGCATGCTGACCATGACCATTCGGCGCATGCCCATTCGCATGCGCTGCACGTGCATGACGATCACGACCATGCGCATTCGCACGATCATCACGAGCACGGTGCGCATGACCATGGCGCACACGACCATGCTCATCACGATCACGCGGCCGGCGACGTCTGCGACACCTGCGGCCATTCGCATGCGCCCGATCCGGCGCTGCTGTCTGGCGACCGCTTCGACTGGCGCACGGCCTGGTCGGCAGTGGCGGCTGTCGGCATCCGCCCCTGTTCCGGCGCGCTGATCGTCCTGAGCTTTGCACTTCTCAACGGACTCTGGCTCGGTGGCCTGCTGTCAGTGCTGGCGATGTCGCTGGGTACCGCCATCACTGTGTCGGCGCTGGCCACCCTTGCAGTGACCGCCAAGAACTGGGCGGTGTATTTCGCCGGCGACGGCCGCATGGGCAACCGCATCCACTCGATCGTCGAGATCGGTGGCGCGGCGTTCGTCTTCCTGTTTGGGCTGTTGCTGCTGTCGGCGAGCCTGGCGACGGGTGGATGATGTTGCGGTTGGCGACGCTCCGGGTTTAACCCGCGATCTTGCCGCCCAGCTCATCCTCGATATGCGCGCGGACAATCTCGTCAAAGCTCTTCTCGGCGCTGAAGCCGAGCTCCCTTGACCGCCGCGCTTCGAACCGCGTCGGCCAGCCCTTGACGATCGCCCAGATCGTCTCGTCCGGCTCCTCGCGGATCAGCTTCACCACCTTCGATCCGGCGATGCGGTCCAGTGCCTCGATCTGCTCGCCGACTGTGACTGCGACGCCGGGCATCGTCAAATTGCGGCGCGGCCCGACAGCGTTGCCGTCGATCTCCGCCGCATGGATCAGGAAATTGACCGCCGAGCGCGGGCTGGCATGGGTGTGCATGACCGAGCGCGGCACCGGCAGGATCGCCTCATGGCCGCTCAACGGTTCGCGGATGATGCCGGAGAAAAAGCTGGAGGCTGCCTTGTTCGGCTTGCCTGGCCGCACGCAGATGGTTGGCAGCCGGATGCCGATGCCGTCGAAGAAGCCGCGCCTGGAATAATCGGCGAGCAGCGCTTCGCTCATCTGCTTCTGGGTGCCGTAGGAGGTCAGCGGCGTCGGATGGAATTCATCCGGGATGACATCCGGAAACGGCGCGCCGAACACCGCGATCGACGAGGTGAAGACGACGCGCGGTGCAAAGCCCGCCAGGCGAATGGCATCGAACAGCGCCCGCGTGCCGTCGAGATTGACGCGGTAGCCGAGATCGAAATTCGCCTCCGCCTCGCCCGACACGATACCGGCGAGATGGAAGACGACATCGGGGCGCGACGCGACCAGGCGCCCAGTGGCACCCGCCTCGGCGAGATCGCCGGTGTGGGTGGTGACGCTGACGCCGTCAATGCTAGGTGCCTGCGGCGGCACGATGTCGTGCAGGTCGAGTGCTGCGATCTTGCGGCCGCGCAGCGTGCCGTCCTTGGCCAGCCGGGCAATGAGCTTGCGGCCGACCATGCCCGCGGCGCCAGTGATCAGAATACGCATGTCGAAATCCCTTATTTACCCTGGTTTTTGCGCTGGTTGCGGGCCCGCAGCCAGAACACCGAGAAAAACGCCAGCACGAAGATGATGCCAAAGGCACCGGCCAGCACGGTCGAGAAACTGCCAAGCGCCAGCATCACGGTCGGCAGATAGAAGGCGGCGATACCGAACAGAAGCATGATCCACGCTGCCGCGATGGCTGCATTCCTCGTGTCGCGGTCCATTATGCTGCACCCGGGCAGCGGGTCTTCATCAAGCTGGTTTTCAAGGCTTTGGGACTCCTGGGGCAGGACCAATCGATATCAATCGATCAGGCCTGGTGATGATGGTCGTGATGCGCGGCCGCATCATGCTCGTGATCATGATCGTGGTCGTCGCCATCGTCGGCGCACTGTCCGAATTCCGGTTCCACGGTGGCATGGCTGATGCCGTGCTTGCTGGCAAGCCGCTTCTTGATGGTGCTCACCGCCTGGTAGGCATCGACGCCTTCGTTAAGGCAGGCATGCAGTGTCGCCATGTTGCTCGTTCCGTCGAGCGACCAGACATGCATGTGGTGCACTTCACGCACTCCCTGGACCGTCGCCTCGATATCCCTGGCGATCAGATCGCGGTCGAGGCTCGGCGGCACGCCCTCGAGCAGGACATGGGCGGCGGCGCGCATCAGCGACCATGCCGTTGACAGGATCAGCAGCGAGACCAGGACCGACAGGATCGGGTCGATCGGTGTCCAGCCGGTCGCCAGGATCACCAGCGCGGCAACGATCGCCGCTGCCGAGCCGAGTAGGTCGCCGAGCACATGCAGCATGGCGCCGCGCATGTTCAGGCTTTCGCGGTCGCCGCCGTGCAGCACGAGGAAGGAACCGATATTGACCAGCAGGCCGAGGACCGCCACGACAAGCATCGGTCCGCCGAGCACCGGTGTCGGCGCCAGCAGGCGCCCCCACGCCTCGTAGACGATCCACAGCGCAATGACGAAGATGGCGATGCCGTTGGTGTAGGCGACCAGAGTCTTGACCCGGCCGAAGCCATAGGTGAGACGGCCGGTCGCCGGCCGGCCGGCAAGATGAAATGCATACCAGGCAAGGCCGAGCGCGATCGCATCGGCGAGCATGTGGCCGGCGTCCGCCAGCAGTGCCAGCGACCCGGTAAGAAGGCCGCCGAGCGCCTCGGCGACCATGAAGCCGCCGGTCAGGCAGGCTGCGATCAGGACCCGTTTCTTGTCGGTCGAGCCATGCACGTGGCCGGCGCCGTGATCGTGCCCGCTGTGATCGTCGGAATGGGTATGTGCCAATGGCAACTCCCGTTGCGCGCCGAATTCAGTTCACGCGCCAAATTCGGCGCGAAAATCCTCAAGCCGTCGCTTCTGCTGGCCGTCGCCATCGAAATTGGCCGGGTCGAGCCATGCTTCATAGGCTTGACGCAGGGCCGGCCACTCCTTGTCGATGATCGAATACCATGCCGTATCGCGGTTTTCACCCTTGACGATGAGATGCTGGCGGAAAATGCCCTCGAACTTGAAGCCGAACCGTTCGGCCGCCCGCTTCGATGGCCCGTTGCGGTTGTTGCACTTCCACTCGTAACGACGATAGCCGAGCTCGTCGAAGATGTATTTCATGAACAGGAACTGCGCTTCGGTCGCCCCGGGCTTGCGCGAGATGAGCGGTCCCCAATAGATGTTGCCGATCTCGATGACGCCATAGGCAGGATCGATGCGCATCAGCGTCTGGCGTCCGGCGACCTTGCCGCTGGCCTTGTCGATGACGGTGAAGAACAGCGGATCTTCGCTGACCTCGACCTTGTCCAGCCATGGCTGGAAGGCGGCACGGGTTTCCGGCGGATAATCGGGCAGCCAGGCGAAGCGGCCATCGACGTCGGACACGGAAGACGCTTCATACAGACCGTCGCCATGTTTTGCGGCGCTCAGCGGTTCGAGCCGGACGGTGCGGCCGTCGATGGCCTTGCGCTCGGGCCGCGGACGCGGTTGCCAATCTTTGAGATTTTCCGACACCGAATGCTCCAATCCGTTTGACTTTTGCCGGCCAAGGCTCACAAAAACGCACGCCAACAGTAAGAACCACACGGACGGGAAAAATGCTCCACACGATTTCGGCCTTCGACCGTCTGGGCGAGGAAAACGCCTTCGCCGTGCTCGCGCGGGCGACAGCACTTGCGAGCCAAGGCCGCGACATCGTCAACCTCGGCATCGGCCAGCCGGACTTCAAGACGCCGCAGCACATCGTCGAGGCGGCGATCAAGGCGCTGCGTGACGGCCACCACGGCTACACGCCGGCCAATGGCCTGCTGGCGACGCGCGAGGCGGTGGTGCGGCGCACGCTGACCACCACCGGCGTCGAGATATCGCCTGAAACGGTGATGATCCTGCCCGGCGGCAAGCCGACCATGTTCGCCGCGATCCTGATGTTCGGCGAGCCTGGCGCCGAGATCCTCTATCCCGATCCCGGCTTTCCCATCTACCGCTCGATGATCGAATTCACYGGCGCGGCACCGATCCCGGTGCCGATGCGCGAGGAGAACGGMTTTGCCTTCTCCGCCGAGGAGACGCTGGCGCTGATCACCTCGAAGACCAGGCTTTTGATCCTCAACTCGCCGGCCAACCCGACCGGCGGTGTCACGCCGCGCGCCGAGATCGAGAAACTGGTCAAGGGGCTGGAGAAGCACCCCGACGTCGCAATCCTCTCCGACGAGATCTACGACGTCATGACCTATGACGGCGAGACGCATTGCTCGCTGCTCGGCTTTCCCGAGATCCGCGACCGGCTGATCGTGCTCAACGGCTGGTCGAAGACCTGGGCGATGACCGGCTGGCGCATGGGCTGGTCGATCTGGCCGAATGGCGACAAGGGCGCCCATCTCTACGACAAGGTGCGCAAGCTGGCGGTCAATTGCTGGTCCTGCGTCAACGCGCCGAGCCAGTTCGCCGGCATTGCCGCCATCGACGGCCCGCAGGACGATGTCGACAAGATGATGCGCGCCTTCGACCGTCGCCGCAAGATCGTGGTCGAGGGGCTGAATGGCTTGCCCAACATCTCCTGCATCACGCCCAAGGGTGCCTTCTATGCCTTCCCCAACGTGTCGAAGACCGGCTGGAAGGCAAAAAAGCTCGCCTCGGCGCTGCTCGACGAGGYCGGCGTGGCGCTGATCGGCGGTCCCGATTTCGGTATTCTCGGCGAGGGCTACATCAGGCTCTCCTACGCCAACTCCGAGGAGAACATTTTGCGGGCGCTGGAGCGGATCGGAACGTTCCTGGCGAAGTGAGGTTCAGCCCGCGCTGTCCATCGATATCCCCGACCGGAGAAAGTGACATCGGATGTTCTACGCAATCCTCGCCTATCACGTAGAAGATGCGATCAAGGCGTTGACGCCGCGGGAAGATGCGGCGCTGATGGCCGACCTGCTGAAGATCAACACCCGGCTTCATGAGGAAGGCACGCTAGGACCGTCCGCGCGTCTGGGAGCGACGCAGGATGCCTTCACCCTGCGCGGCCCGGGTGACGGCGTGGTCATCGACGGCCCTTTCGCCGAGACCAAGGAACAATTGCTCGGCCTCTATGTCGTCGACTGCGCCACGCGAGACGAGGCCATCGCGATCGCCCGCGACCTTCGCCGTGTCAATCCGACCGCCGTCTACGAGATCAGGCCCATTCTGCTTTTCAAGCCCGGCGCGCCGCTGGCGGGCAAATGAGCCGGCGGCGGAGGCCCTGCCAGCGTCCGTTGCTCACCCACGCCCCACAAACGGCATCTTGGTGGCCATCACCGTCATGAACAGCACATTGGCGTCGAGCGGCAGGCTGGCCATGTGGACGACGGCGTCGGCGACGCGCTGCACGTCCATCACCGCTTCGGCAGCGATCGAGCCGTTGGCCTGCGGCACGCCGACCGTCATCGGCTGCGCCATGTCGGTCAGCGCATTGCCGATGTCGATCTGGCCGCAGGCGATGTCATAGGGCCGGCCGTCTAGCGCCAGCGTCTTGGTCAGGCCGGTGATAGCATGCTTGGTCGCCGTGTAGGGCACCGAGCCCGGGCGCGGCGCGTAGGCCGACACCGAGCCGTTGTTGATGATGCGGCCACCCATCGGCCGTTGCTTACGCATAGCGCCGAAGGCGGCGCGGGCGCACAGGAACGAACCGGTGAGATTGACGCCGACGATATCGTTCCACACCTCGACCGGGATCTCGTCGATCGGCGTCGATTTGTAGCCCATGCCGGCATTGTTGAAGAGCAGGTCGACGCGGCCGAAGGCCTCCGCCACCGTCTCGAACAGATCATCGACCTCGCCGGCCTTGCTGATGTCGCAGGCAACCGCCAATGCCTTGGCCTCGGTCGGCCCGGCCTCGGCGACGGCGGCATCCAGCACGGATTTGCGGCGTCCGCAGAACACCGTGTTCCAGCCGGCCTTGAGCAGCGCCGTGGCGACGCTCTTGCCGATGCCCGTGCCGGCACCGGTGACGATAGCGGTTCTTTGCTCGGTCATGGCTGTTGTCCTCCAGCGGCGCTGCGTGTGCACGACTAATTTTCGGGATTTGTCCTCAGGAGAGAAGGCATCGCAAATGACGGCAGCGATGGCAAGCCGAACCACCAGGGCCGGTCTCGAAAAATGGAATCGGGTTTTCGGAGAAGATCTGCTCAAACGAACGGACAGGGCCCGACAAAAAGGGCGGTCATTGGCGACCGCCCTGATCTGAACCGGGCTTGGGAGGAGGAAAAACCCGGTCCGACTGTGTAGAATCATGCGCTTCCTGAGTTAATGGAGGGTTAACCCCGGAAAGGCGATCTGTGCCGATTTGGGCTACCAGCGCGGATTGGGCGAAGTCCCTGCCTTGGCCGGCACCTTGGCTGCCGAAACCGTCGCCTCGACGTGATCGACCAGCGCATCCGGCAGGCCAAGCCGGCCGGCAAGCAGATCGAGATAGCCGCGCTCGGCGCGGGTGTCGGGATCGATGGTCAGGCGCGACGCGGTGTAGAGTTCGAGCTTCTGCGCATCGGTCTTGGCGCCGGCTACCAGCATGTCGAGGTCAAGCGGGCTCTCCAGCTCCTTCATCAGGAATTTCTCGGCATCGGAGCCTATGCCGGCTAGGCTGAGCTTGCCGGCGATCTTCTGGCGTTCGTCGCCGTCGATATGACCGTCGGCCTTGGCCGCCGAGATCATCGCCCGAACCAGGGTCAGCGTGAATTCGTCCTCGCCTTGCGGCGCCTGCGACGGGTGGAAAGCGGTGTCCTTGGGCGGCGGCAGCAATTCCGGTTCGCCGGTCGCGGGCGCTTCCGCCGGCGCGTTGCCGGCCTTGTAGTTCTGGTAGGCCTTGTAGGCGAGGCCGCCGATCGCGGCCAGTCCGCCAAGCTTCACGGCGGCGCCTGTCACCTCGCGGCCGGCACCGGTCCCGAGCAGCACTGCAGCGAGCGCGCCAGCGGCCAGCGGGTTGTCCTTGGCCATCTGCACGGCCTGGCCCGCCTTGTCACGGACGGTGCCGCTGGTGCCGGGGATTTGCGAGCCGAGCAGATCGTCGAGAAGCTTCTTGGGATCGAACATTCAATGCCTCCAGGATTTGCCCGGCCGAACGGGCAGGTTTCGAACGCCGAAGAGGTAGGCCCCGCACTTTGACATTACAATGACGGATCCTTCGGGACAGATCCCTGGCGGCGAGTGGCCGAAGCCCGGATCAGGATCCGATATGCCGGCCCCGGCCCCGTACTTGCGCAAGTTCGACCTGACGCTGACGCTCGGCGTAGCGCTGGCGGTCCTCGTCGGAACGCGCATCGAAACAATGCGGACATGATACGCCGGTGGCGAACTTCGGTGACGTCAGGTCGCCCGGCGTCAGCGGATGGCGGCAGGCGCGGCAGAGTTCGGCGTCGCCCTCGGCAAGGCCGTGCGACACCGAAACGCGTTCGTCGAACACGAAGCACTCGCCTTGCCACAGGCTCTGTTCGGCCGGAACCTCCTCCAGGTATTTGAGGATGCCGCCCTTGAGGTGGAAGACATCCTCGAAACCGAGCGACTTGACGTAGGCCGTCGCCTTTTCGCAGCGTATGCCGCCGGTGCAGAACATCGCCACCTTGCGGCCCTCGAGTTCCGCCCTGTTTGCTTCCACCCAGGCCGGGAACTCGCGAAAGCTTGCCGTTGCCGGATCGACCGCGCCCTTGAACGTGCCGATCGACACCTCATAGGCGTTGCGCGTGTCGATGACGATTGTATCGGGCTCGGAAATCAGCGCGTTCCAGTCGGCCGGCGCGACATAGGTGCCGGCGCTCGTCGCCGGGTCGATGTCGCCGACACCCATGGTGACGATCTCGCGCTTCAACCGCACCTTCATGCGGTGGAACGGCGTTTCTGCTGCGCTGCTGTATTTGACCTCGAGGCCGGCGAGCCCGTCGATGGCTTCGAGATAATCGATGAGTTCGGCGATCGCCGTCTCGCTGCCGGCGACGGTGCCGTTGATGCCCTCGCGCGCAAGAAGCAAGGTGCCCTTGATGCCACGCCCGCAACAGAAAGCGGCGAGCAGCGCACGCAATTCGTCGAAGGCGTCGAGCCGGGCAAACCGGTAGAGCGCGGCGACACGGATGGGGCCAGTCGGCGTGGACAATGTCATTGCCAAGCCAACTAGACGCTCATGGCAGCCGATTCAAGGCGCACCGGCTTCGTCAGCCCGTCATCGTTTTGATGGCAATGGCCGCTATCGTCGCCCCACGGCGCGTGACATCGCGACACGCTTCGTTTCATGGACAGAAAAACACCCGTCTGCTAATCGGTTGAATTGTCCCACGATACGGAGAGACAGATGCCCAGCAAGACCGAAAAACTCCTGTCGCTCCTCAACGGCCAGCCGGTCATCCCGGTGCTGAAGATCGCCAATGTCGATGATGCCGTGCCGCTGGCCCGCGCTCTGGCGCGTGGCGGCCTGCCGGCGATCGAGATCACGCTCAGGACCGCCGATGCACTGGAAGCGATCCGGCGGGTCGCGGCTGAGGTCAAGGACGCCATCGTCGGCGCCGGCACCATTCTCAATGCGCGACAGTTCGAAGAGGCGGCGGCAGCGGGCTCGCGCTTCATCGTCAGCCCCGGCATCACCCGCGAGCTTCTGGCGGCAGCGGCCGACAGCGACGTTCCGCTGCTGCCCGGCGCAATCACGCCTGGCGAGATCATGGCCGCTCGGGAAGCCGGCCTGCGTTTCCTCAAATTCTTCCCGGCCGAGCAGTCGGGCGGCATCGCATCGCTGAAGGCCTTCGCCTCGCCGCTCGCCGATGTGAAATTCTGTCCGACCGGCGGCATCACCGGCAAGAACGCGGCCGAGTATCTCAGCCTGCCCAACGTCGTCTGCGTCGGCGGCTCCTGGGTGGCGCCTGACGACATGGTCAAGGCCGGTAAGTGGGACGAGATCGAGGCTCTCGCACGCGCGGCGAGCAAGCTGGCAAAATAGGGCTTTTTGTCTCGGCATGAAAAACCCGGCCGACTTGCGTCGACCGGGTTCTGCCGATTGAGTTTCGTGCCGATCAGTTGCAGACCCTGATCTTTTCCACCACCCTGCGGTGGTGAGCCCAATGCGTGACCACCTTGGTCCGGCAGTGCTTCCTCATCATGTGCATATGGTCGTGGGTCTTCACGACAACGGTCTCTGCCTGCGTGGGAGCGATGGCCGCTGAAGCAGTTGCCAAAGCAATGACCGATGCCAGTAGAATGTTCTTCATGGATATCCCCGGGTTTGAACGAACAGGGGAGAAACCCTTGAAGGACTGAGCAAGTTCCAAGCTCACGGCAATGTCAGACCGGCGTGATCGCGGCCAATGGCGGCGGCGCCATTGGCCCCGCCTGCGCAACAAAAAAGCCGCGCGGGTTGCCCGACGCGGCTTTGTTGATCGACTGGTCGCTTACTTGGTCTGGAAGCGGGCGACCGACAGGAACTTGACTGCGTTGCCGGTGAAGCGGTTGGCATCGGCCATCTGGTCGCCCGACTGGAAGCCAGCCGTGTAGACCTCGCTCGGCGGCGTATGCACGATGCTGTAGGCGTAGCCCGGTGCTGTCGTGGCGCTTGAAACGGTGGCGACATGTTCGCCGCTGGTCAGCGCCCAGCGGGCGGCCTGCGGCGCGGCGGCAACCACCATGGCCTTGGGACCAGGCTTCAAGTCGCGGGCGGTGGCTCTCGATTCCTTGCGGGTCGTCTTGACGCCAGCGCCGATCGCGGCGGCCGGATCGGTGCCGGCCGGGCGGGCAACGACAGCCTCACGCGGCGATGCGGCATCGGCGCCCGACGGATCGTTGAAAGCCGAACGCGCCTGGGACAAGGACAAGGAAGCGACCTGGTACGCGTCGGCCGCAGCACCGGCCCGGGCATTGGCCTCGTCGAGCACGGCCTTCACCTCGTCCGGCCTTGCTACGTCGGGCCGCGCGCTGGGCAGCGCCGAGAGGGCGTCGGTCGCGGCGCTGCCGCGCTCAGCCGTATCCGCCAGCGCCATCAGCACGTCCTTGCTGGGCGGCGGCGCCAGAGCGGCCGGCAGCGAATCGTCGGGGCGCCATGTCGGCAACGGTACGTTGTTGACGGCGACCTGTGCGGGGGCCGGGGCCGGAGCGGCCGACGGATCGGCCATGCCGAAAGGCACGTTCGCCGGCGCATGTGCTGTCGCCACGGCCTGCTCGGTGGTGGTTGCCGCATCCGAGGTCGCTGTCGCATCCGCCATGGCGAAAGGAACGTTCTCAGGCGACTGGGCACCGACATCAGCCTTCGGCCGCGGTGCAAAATCAGGCAGCGGAATGCTGCGGGCCGGCAGCGCCGCGATGATCGTCTCCGGCGTATCCTTTTCCGGCTCCGGAGCCTGCTCCTCGGCCACCTGCGGAATCTCCGCGCGCTTGGCATTCTCCGGCGCCACGATGGCGATGCCCGGGAGGTTGCTGGTCTTGGCTGTCGCGGCCGGCTGCAGATTTCTAGCCTTGGGCGGAGGTGCCGCCGAAGCGGTCTCGACATCGGCGCTGTCGTCGGCCTCGTCGTCGCCGCCGCCGCCAAAGAAAGCCGACAGGAACCCACCTGATTTCTTGCTGCTGCCGCCGGCGCTGGCCAGTTCGATGGCCGGCGCGCCTGCACCCTTGCGCGCCTTGTAGGAGGCGAGCGCCTGCTCAAAGCCTGGCAGCGGCCTGCCGTCGCTCGGCACATGCAGCGTCTTGCCATTGGGGAACAGGCTCACCAGCTCCTGCCGGCTGATCCCGGGCCAGTGACGCACATTGCCGACATCCATATGGACGAACGGCGAACCGGATGTCGGATAGTAGCCGACGCCGCCACCCTGCATCTTGAGGCCGATGTTGCGCAGCTTCTTCAGCGGCACGCCGGGAATGTAGAAGTCCATCGCCTTGCCGAGCATATGCTGGCTCTTCTCGGCGACGCCTCTGCTGCGGCTGCGCAGCATCGAGTTCGTCGACGGCGAGCGATAACCGCAGACGACCTGGATGTAGTCCGTGGCACCGCTTTCCCGATAGGCTTCCCAGACCAGATCCAGCAGGCGCGGATCCATCTTGGTCGGCTCGTTGCGGCGCCAGTCGCGCAGGATGATGTTGATCTTCCTCAGACCCTCCGGAACGTAGCGGCCATTGCGCTTGTAGACGATCTCGGCCTTCTCGTGCGTATGGAGGTGATAGAGCTTCAGCGAACGTGTTTCGGCGCTGGCGCCAGTTGCAGCCGCGGCAACAAAACCAAATGCGACAATCAACGCCGCCAGCCATTTCGGCCAGACGCTCACGTGATGGTGCCGCCCGTTTGTGTGTCGTTCGATTCTGTTCAAATCAAAAGGCCCTGCAGGCTGCCGTTTGTCCCCGGATTTGTCCAAACGGATGTGTCGTTATCACATCCGAATATCGATCCTAATGGTTAATCATCGCTTATTGAAGCCAAAATGCGGTAACACCGTGGCGATATCCCGTCAAAAATTGTTCACCGGTTTTCTTGGTAAACCGCTGGTTTAGATCATGTTTCCGCCTTTGCTCGAAACACGATCTGTTACCGCTAGCCTTAATGCGTGAACAGGCCTGTCCATAGGCCTGCCACATTCCCGCCGAAACCCGATATAGGGCGGATTCTGGCATTGGAAGCTGGCTCCGGCCTTGCGTCCGAAGCATGAATCCCGAACCGAAGCTCGGCAAAGCGATGGTGGAAACTGGTTTTCGGGAGAGATTATGCGCTCCAGGGTGTGTCGAGATTGAGGTCAGGCTGGCATCACCTGATTCTCAACACACCTAGGAAGCGAGCCGGTCGACGCGGCCGGTCTCCGGATCGATGCCGTATTCCTTGAGCTTCCGGTAAAGCGTCGAGCGGCCGATGCCGAGGCGGCGGGCGACTTCGCTCATCTGGCCGTTATAGTGGTCGATGGCGAGCTTGATCATCTCGAGTTCGACATCGGCCAGAGCGCGCACATTGCCGCGTTCGTCGAGCGCCCGCAACGTGCCGAAGCGAGGCTGCAGCCTGGCCAGCGGATCGGGCTCAATCGCCAAGACAGCCTCGCCTGACGAGACTTCCTCCTCGCCCGGCTCCGTGTCCAGCGGCAAGGACGCAGACGGCGAAACGCCGTCGGCGTCGAGATTGACCGTGCCTTCCACCTGCGCCCGGATCTGCGGGAAGTCCTCGGTGGTCAGCACATCGCCTTCGCAAAGCACCGAGGCCCGGAAGACGGCATTTTCGAGCTGCCGGATGTTTCCCGGCCAGTCATAGGCCTGCAGCACAGCAAGGGCCGCAGCAGAAATCCCTTGCAGGCGATGACGCGGGTCGGCTGGCGCCACCTTCTCCATGAAATGCTTGACCAGATAGGGGATGTCGTCGCGGCGGTCGCGCAGCGGCGGCACGAAGATCGGGTAGACGTTCAGCCGATAGAACAGATCCTCCCGAAACTTGCCGTCCTTGACCTGCTGCAGGAGGTTGCGGTGCGTCGCCGAAATCAGCCTGATGTCGACCCTGACGGTCGAGCGTCCGCCGACCGGGTCGACCTCGCCGTCCTGCACGGCGCGCAGCAGCTTGACCTGCACGTCGAGCGGCAGGTCGCCGATCTCGTCGAGAAACAGCGTTCCCGAATGCGCCTCGACGAACTTGCCGGTGTGCTTCTCGGTGGCGCCGGTGAACGAGCCCTTCTCATGGCCGAACAGGATCGATTCGACCAGATTGTCGGGAATGGCGCCGCAATTGACGGTGACGAAGGGTTTCGAGCGGCGGTCGCCGCTGCCCTGGATGGCGCGCGCCACCAGTTCCTTGCCGACGCCGGACTCGCCCTCGATCAGGATCGGGATGTTGGATGCCGCCGCCTTCTGGCCGAGGCGGATCACCCTGTCCATGGCCGGGCTGTGCGTGACCATGTCCTTGAAGGTCAAAAGCCCGCCACGCCGGCGCGACGTACGCTTGACCTCGCCCTCGACCGCCTCGACCTTGAGCGCATTGGCGATCGACGCCTGCAGCCTGTCGGGAGAGGCCGGCTTGACGACGAAATCGAAGGCGCCGTGACGCATTGCCGAAACCACGGTCTCGATGCCGCCCTGGGCGGTCTGCACGATCGTCGGGACATTTATGTCGCGCTCGCGCATCGCCTTAAGCACGCCGATGCCGTCGAGACCGGGCATGACCAGATCGAGGATGACCACCGAAACTTGGCGGGCGCCGGGCCCGTCGAGGACATCGAGTGCGGCCGCGCCGCCGTCGACGACGGTTGCCGCATGGCCGAACCGCGTCACGGCTGCTTCGAGCAGCCGGCGCTGCACGGGATCGTCATCGACTATGAGTATGGAACCTGTCATGACTGGTACGACTATGCCCGCCCGAGGAATTCTGCCCTGTGGACCATCTTGGCACAGGGTTCTAAATAAGGTTTCAAAAAACCCGGTGAATGAATTCCTTAGGATTTGACCGGCTTCTCGTTTCCCCTTTGAACCTCGGCCACGGAAGGTATCGGCGATGCACATGGTTTCTGGGCACATGGTTTCTGCTCGGCGGCTAACGGCGCCAGCCTCCGGTCAGGGCGCCGCCGAGCTTGGCGACCTGCCGGAATGGAACCTTGCCGATCTCTATGCCGGCATGGAGGCGCCGGAACTGAAGCGCGACATCGCCAAGGCCGCAGCCGACGCGATCAGCTTCGAGACCCGCTGGAAGGGTACGCTGGCCGCCGAGGCCGAGCGTGGCAGCGCCGGCAGGCTGGGCGAGGCGCTTGTCGCCTACGAGGCCCTGGAGGAACTAATTGGCCGCATCGTCTCCTATGCCGGGCTGGTCTATGCCGGAAACACCGCCGACCCGCAGCGCGCCAAGCTCTATGGCGACATCCAGGAGAAGATGACCGACGCCAGCGCGCACCTTCTGTTCTTCGCGCTCGAACTCAACCTGATCGATGACGGCGCGATCGAAGGCGCGCTTGCCGGCGATCCCGCATTCGGCCACTACCGGCCCTGGGTGCTCGATCTGCGCAAGGACAAGCCCTACCAGCTCGAAGACCGCGTCGAGCAGCTTTTCCATGAGAAATCGATCACCGGACGCGGTGCCTGGAACCGGTTGTTCGACGAGACGATGACCGACCTTCGCTTCGATATAGACGGCGAGGAATTGACGCTCGAGCCGGCGCTGAACCGCTTGCAGGATGCCGACGGCGACGTGCGCCGGCAGGCGTCCGAGGCGCTGGCAGCGACCTTCCGCAAGAATTTGCGAACCTTCACGCTGATCACCAACACGCTGACCAAGGACAAGGAGATTTCCGACCGCTGGCGCGGCTTCGAGGACATCGCCGATTCACGCCACCTCGCCAACCGCGTCGAGCGCGGGGTGGTCGATGCCCTGGCATCCGCCGTTCGCGACGCCTATCCGCGCCTGTCGCACCGCTATTACCAGATGAAGGCGCGCTGGCTGGGCATGGAGGTGATGAACCACTGGGACCGCAATGCACCGTTGCCGGATACGCCGCAGGCGATTATCGGCTGGGACGAGGCCAGGAACACCGTGCTCTCCGCCTATCAGCGCTTTTCGCCCGACATGGCGGAAATCGCGCGAACCTTCTTCGACCGCAACTGGATCGACGCGCCGGTGCGTCCGGGCAAGTCGCCCGGCGCCTTCGCGCACCCGACCGTGCCGTCGGCGCATCCCTATGTCCTGCTCAACTACATGGGCAAGCCGCGCGATGTGATGACGCTTGCGCATGAGCTTGGCCACGGCGTGCATCAGGTGCTGGCCAGCGGCCAGGGTGCGCTGATGGCCTCGACGCCGCTGACGCTCGCCGAGACGGCATCCGTCTTCGGCGAGATGCTGACCTTCCGCTCGCTGCTCGACCAGACCACCGACAGGCGCGAGCGCAAGGCCATGCTCGCCCAGAAGGTCGAGGACATGATCAACACGGTCGTGCGCCAGATCGCCTTCTACGAATTCGAGCGCAAAGTGCATGCCGAGCGCAGGAATGGCGAACTGACCTCCGACAGGCTCGGGCAGTTCTGGCTGGAAGTGCAGGCCGAAAGCCTCGGGCCGGCGATCAAGTTGCGCGAAGGCTACGAGGTTTTCTGGACCTACATCCCGCACTTCATCCATTCGCCCTTCTACGTCTATGCCTATGCTTTCGGCGACTGCCTGGTGAATTCGCTTTACGCGGTTTACCAAAATGCCGAGCGCGGCTTCCAGGACAAGTATTTCGAAATGCTGCGCGCCGGCGGCACCAAGCATCATTCCGAGCTCCTGGCGCCCTTCGGCCTTGATGCCACCGATCCCGCCTTCTGGCAGATCGGGCTTGGCGTCATCAGCGGCCTGATCGACGAGCTGGAAACACTCGACGCTTGAACGCGCCCGTAGGTCTCATCTGCTCGCAAAACAGTCTAGCCGGGACGCATACTGGGACGGCCTATTCTTGGCCCAAATATCCGTTCTTGAAGTACTCTCCATGGAAGTTTTCCGATAGCTTTCCACAAGCCCTATGATAGCCTTCCTTCCAAGCTCAGCCGGAGCGCATGCCGATCGGCGAGGGAAGTCTCAGCCGGCCGCGGCGCCTTGGCGAACGCGACAACGGCCGTTGGCCATGGCAGGCAAAGCCGATCGCCGACAGCTCCAACCGAAGCCGGCTGTTCTGCGAACCGCGGAACCACCATCGACTAGTCCTTTCGCCGAAGGTCATGAACCCATGCCACGGCAGACGGATCTGATTGGAGAGAGAGACAATGGGCACTTTTTTCTACATGCTCCTGGCGTTCCTGGTAGGCGTGTTGGTGGGCTGGTTCCTCTGGGGACGCCTGCGCGGTGAACTCGACAGCTTGCGCGGCGACCTCGACCGCACGCGCAGCGAGCGCGACAGGCTGCGCGCCGACAACGACCGCTTGACCGGTGAGCTCGATGCATGCGGCAAGACCCGCACCGACCTTGAGCGCCGGCTGCGCGAAGCGCCGGCGACGCCAGCCGCAGGAACCGGCGCGGCAAAGGCCGCGAGCCCGGCGCCGGCTGCCCTGATGTCGACGCCAGCCGCGGCCAAATCGGCGCCGGCGGCGGCCAAAGCGGCGCCAAAGAAGCCCGCGGCGGCCAAGGCAGCACCCGGCGCCGCCAAGTCCAGCGCACCGAAGTCCAGCGCCCCCAAGGCCAGCGCTTCAAAGGCGAGCGCCGCGCCAAAAGCGGCAGCACCGGCGAAAGCCACGGCGGCCCAGCCAGCAGCCAAGCCAGCAGCGGGCAAGCCCGACAATCTGCGCCGGCTGATCGGCATCGGCCCGGTCAACGAGAAGCTACTCAAGGCACAAGGTGTCACCAGCTTCGCCCAGATCGCCGCCTGGACAGCCGCCGATATCAAGCGGATCGAGGATGTCATGAACTTCGACGGCCGCATCGCGCGCGAACGCTGGATCGAACAGGCCAAGCTGCTTGCCGCCGGCGACGAGACGGAATTCGCCAAGCAGTTTCCAACAGCGGGAACCGCAAGCAACACCTGATCGGCGAGAGCAGGATCGTTACAAACGGCGGTGCCCGAGGCGCCGCCGTTTGCTTTTGGCCGCAATATCGACCCAGAGGTTGACCCCGGAGGTCGGCCCAGAAGGTCGGCTTTGAGGGGCAGCGTGCCGTTCCCTCGATTGCGCGCGAGCGGCCCCCCATATAGAGCGGTCGACGGCTTCATTGAGCGCAGCATCCGAGTCCCATGTCCCTGCCCGCCGCAATTTTCCGCAATGACGAAAGCGCGCGCGAGCTCGTCTTCGACCGGCCGGCCGACATTATCGTGGCGCATGAGGCAAAGGACTTCCTCCCGGCGCTGGCGGCGGCGCAGGCGGCGCACGACGCCGGCAAATGGTTGGCCGGCTATTTTTCCTATGAAGCGGGTTATCTGCTCGAACCGAAGCTGGTTCCCTTGCTGCCGAAAGGGCGCCGCACACCACTCGTTTGCCTTGGGGTTTTCGATGCGCCGGTCGAAGAGGCGGTGCCGCCCCGCAACGCAGCGGCGACCAATGGCCCGATCTTCGACGCGCGGGCGACATGGTCGCTCGATGATTACGAGAAGCGGTTCTCGCGGCTGCACCAGCACATCAGGCAAGGCGACTGCTACCAGGGCAACCTGACCTTTCCCATTCATGCCCAATGGTCGGGCGACCCGCTCGCCGCCTTCGATGCGCTGACCGAACGCCAGCCGGTGAAATATGGCGCGCTGGTCTCGCTCGGTGATCCCATCGTGCTGTCGCGTTCGCCCGAACTGTTCTTCGAGATCGACGCCGCAGGCATGATCGAGACGCATCCGATGAAGGGCACCGCACCGCGCGGCGCCACCAAGGCTGAGGACGAGCGGCAGAAGATTTTCCTGCGCAACGATGAGAAGAACCAGGCCGAAAACCGGATGATCGTCGATCTCCTGCGCAACGATATCTCGCTGATCAGCGAGGTCGGCACGCTGGACGTGCCGGCATTGTTCCGCATCGAGACCTATCCGACAGTCCACCAGATGGTGAGCGACGTCAGGGCAAAACTGCTGCCGGGTCTCAGCATCCGCCAGGTGTTCGCGGCGCTGTTTCCGTGCGGCTCGATCACCGGCGCGCCAAAAATCCGTGCCATGGAAATCCTGCACGATCTGGAAGGCACGCCGCGCGACGCCTATTGCGGCGCCATCGGCTGGATCGCACCCGGCGGCACGATGCGCTTTTCCGTGGCGATCCGCACCATCTCGCTCTTTTCCGGCGGCGAGGCCGTCTACAATGTCGGCGGCGGCGTCGTCTTCGATTCGACGGCTGAGGAGGAGTATCAGGAGTGTCTGCTGAAAGCGCGCTTCGCGACGGGAACACCGCCGACTTCCAGCTGATCGAGACCATGCGCTGGCAACCCGGCTCGGGCTTCCTGCGCTTCGATCGCCACCTTGCTCGCCTCTATGGCTCGGCAGCTGAACTCGGCTTCGTCTGCGACCCGCAAAGGATCGGCGACGTGCTGGGCAATGCGGTCAGCGGATCCGGCATAGCGTTGCGCACCCGCCTGGCTTTGTCGCGCGACGGCGAAGCGACCGCCTCGGCACAGCCCTATGAACCGCTCGCCGCCGACAAGGTCTGGACGCTGCGGCTGGCGCGCACAAGGCTCGATTCGCACGACACGCTGCTGCGCCACAAGACCAGCCGGCGGCAGCTCTACACGCATGCCCGCGCCGAATATCTCATCACCCAGGCCGACGAGGTGCTGCTGGCCAATGAGCGCGGCGAGATCTGCGAAGGCACCATCACCAACCTATTCGCCGATCTAGGCGATGGTATGCTGGCGACGCCGCGGCTCGACTGCGGCTTGCTGCCTGGCGTACTGCGCGCCGAGCTTCTGGATGAAGGCCGCGCCCGCGAAGCGATCTACAGCTACGGCGATCTGCAGTCGGCCAAGACGATCTTTGTCGGCAATTCGCTGCGCGGCTTGATTCCCGCCAAGCTGGCGTGACCGGGAGAATGCTATGTTCGTCGTTTCGCTGAACTACAAGGTGCCGCTGACCGAGATCGACCGCTTGCAGGCGGCCCATATC
>NZ_JBFULQ010000069.1:0-18395 GCF_054049815.1 Mesorhizobium sp. P5_C1
CACGCATGCTGGACGGCTCGCGTTTCAATGCGGCCATCCGCCCGGTTGCGGTCGACGGGCCGCTGGTGTCGATCCGCAAATTCTCCAAGAACAAGCTCGGCCTGCACAAGCTGGTCGAATTCGGCGCCATCACCCAGAACATGGCCGAAGTGCTGGCGGCGGCCGTGCATGCCCGCAAGACGACGATCATTTCGGGCGGCACCGGCACCGGCAAGACGACCATGCTCAACGCGCTGTCGGCATTCATCCCGGAAGATGAGCGTTTGATCACCATCGAGGACGCGGCCGAGCTCCAGCTGCAGCAGCCGCATGTGGCGCGCATGGAGACGCGTCCCGCCAACATCGAAGGCCATGGCGAACTGAAGCAGCGCGATCTGGTCAAGAACGCGCTGCGCATGCGCCCCGACCGCGTCATCCTCGGCGAATGCCGCGGTGAGGAGGCCTTCGACATGCTGCAGGCGATGAACACCGGCCACGAAGGATCGATGGCGACCATCCATGCCAACACGCCGCGCGACGCCATTTCGCGCCTGGAGCAGATGCTTGGCATGACCGGCATGCCAATGACGGTGCAGTCCATCCGCAGCCAGATCGCCAGCGCGCTCGACCTTATCGTGCAGCTGACGCGCCTGTCCGACGGCAAGCGCAAGGTGACAAGCGTCGCCGAGGTGACCGGCATGGAAGGTGATGTCATCCAGATGCAGGAGATCTTCCGCTTCGTGCGCACCGGCATGGACGCCGACGGTAAGATCCTCGGCCATTACGAGGCGACCGGCATCCGGCCGCGTTTTCTCGAGGATTTGCGCGCCATGGGCATCGAGTTCCCCGGGCGATACTTCGAACCCGGCCGGCCGCAGGAGTAGTCAGGTGTTCGACAGGCTCAGCGCGATCTATGTCGTCTATGCCACGGCGGCACTTACCGGCATCCTGATCGCCGAGGCCTGCTACCTGCTCTATGCCGGGCGCAGCGACAAGCGCACCGCCATCAACCGGCGCATGAAACTGCAGGAAAACAAGATCAGCCAGGAGCAGGTGCTTGTGCAACTGCGCAAGGAGCGCGGCCTTGACGCGGGTACGTCGCTGTTCTCGCCGGAACGGTTCCGCGCCTTGCGAACCCAGTCTGGCATGGTCATGCCGCTGCCGAAATTCCTGATGACCACATGCGGCGCGGCATTCGCCGCGGCTCTGGCCGCCATGTGGTACGGCTTGCCGCCGCTGCTCGGGCTCGTCCTGTTTGTCATGCTTGTGCCGATCCTGCCGGTGATGACGCTGCGCTTCAAACGCGGCCGCCGGCTGAAGCGGTTCGGCACGCAACTGCCGGAGGCACTGGAACTGATCACGCGCGGCCTGAAGGCCGGCCATCCGGTGCCGGTGGCGGTCGCCATGGTGGCGCGCGAGATGCCCGACCCGATTGGCAGTGAATTCGGCGTCATCGCCGACGAGGTGACCTATGGATCGGACCTGGTTTCGGCCTTGAACTCGCTGTTCGACCGGGTCGGCCATGAGGACCTGCCGCTGTTCGTCACCGCCGTCTCGATCCAGAGCAGTTCGGGCGGCAATCTGCGCGAGATCCTCGACGGCCTGGCGTTGACGATCCGCGAGCGTGGCAAGCTGCGCCGCAAGGTGCGGGCCATTTCGACCGAAGGCCGCATGTCGGCCTACATTCTGACGGCGATACCAGCACTGCTGTTTGCCGCCATCATGGCGCTGATGCCAGCCTTCTACCGCAACGTCTGGGGTGAGCCGCTGACCTGGTACCTGATTGGCGGCTCTGTCGCCTGGCTAATGCTGGGCAATCTGATGATGTTCAAGATGTCGAATTTCAGGTTCTGACATGCAAGGCTTCATCGAATTCCTCGCCTCGCTTGCGCCGACCTCGTTGATGCCCGTGGCCATCCTGTTGCTGGCCGTGGGCGCCGTCGCGGTGGCCTGGCCGATGGTGGCGGCGAAGGGCGACCGCAACGACGTCATGCGCCGGCTCAAGGCGGATCATGGTCCGGTGGCCGCGAAGCCCGAGCCGGTGCCGAAGAAGAATACCAGCATCGTGCGCGAGAAGGCGGTGAAGAGGGCGCAGGAATTCTATGCCAAGAGCGATCCGGAAAATGTCGCCCGGCTGCGCATGACGCTCATCCAGGCGGGCTACATGGAGCCGCGCGCCGTCGGCATGTTTTTCCTCGTCCGGTTCATTGCGATGATCGGCACGGCCATCGGTGTCTTTGTGCTCAACCAATGGATGGCCAGTCCAGACGCGACGATGGCCAGCCGGTGGACGTTCGTCATCCTGTCGGGAGCGGCCGGCTACTTCCTGCCTGGGCTGGTGCTGAGCCAGAAGGTGCGGGAAAAGCGGCGCGAATACCGCAACGGCTTTCCCGATTTCATGGACCTGATGATCGTCTGCTCGGATGCCGGCATGAGCATGGAGGCCGGCATCGAGCGCGTTTCGAAGGAACTCGCCAAGACCTATCCCGCGCTCAGCCAGAACCTGCAGCTTGTGTCGCTGGAGCTGAGGGCAGGGCGCAGCCTCGACGATGCGCTGAAGGCGCTTGCCGACCGCCTCAGCCTGGACGAGGTGCGTTCCTTCGCCACGCTTCTACAGCAGTCGAAGGAACTCGGCACCAGCCTGTCGGGCGCGCTGCGCGTCTTTTCCGATGAAATGCGCCACAAGCGCATGTCGCTGGCCGAGGAAAAGGCGCACGCCCTGCCGGCCAAGATGTCGGTGCCGGTAACGGTGTGCATCCTGCCGGTGGTGCTGATGATCGCCATCATCCCGATCATCGTCAAAATGATGACGGAGCGCTAGGAAGCGCGTCCCTCGAACACCCAGTCCAAGCCGTGTCTTGCACGCGGCCCGGTCAAGATCCTCTGACCTGCACCGGGTGGTTAATGGCTGGTGTGCCCAAAGCTTAATTTTGAGCGTGTTTCGGCACCGAAGTTTAATCGCCTTTCCTGTAATGTGTTTCCTGAAGAACGACCCGGCAAATCGGGCGATGAGGCAGGGGCATGCGTCACAGTAATTTCACGGCAATGGCTGCGGTGGCGGCCGTATTAATGATGTCTGGTTGTACGACGGGTGGCGTCGACACCACCAAGACCACGGCCATCCAACCGGTGGCAAAGGACATCGATACTTCCGATCTGGCGCAAGGCAAGGCGCAGTTTCGCGACGCCAATTACGGCCTCGCCGAACAGCACTTCCGCAAGGCCGTCGAGTTGAAGGCCGACAATGCCGAAGCCTGGATGGGGCTCGCCGCTTCCTATGACGAACTTGGCCGCTTCGACTTCGCCGACCGAGCCTACGACCAGCTTCTGAAAGTCGCCGGCCGCAAGCCGCAGATCGTCAACAACATGGGGTATTCGCAACTGTTGCGTGGCAATCGCAAGAAGGCCAAGGCGCTGCTGCTCGAAGCGAGGGCCGGCATGGCCGATCCGACGGTCGTCAACGCCAATCTCGCGCTCTTGAACAAGGGTTGATCTGGTCGTCGCGTCCTGGAGCCGGATGATTTCAGGTCGAATCGACCTGAAATCTGAATCCGCGTCTAAATCAAAGGGATAGAGCAAGATGTCGTCCGAAAATCGCTCACACTTTTCGGCATCATGCTCCAGGGTGCTGTTTCGGGACACAGGGCATGGACGCTTTGTAAACCCTATGCGCAGGTTGCGTCGGAAGACCGGCTGAAAACCCGTATCCGAGGGCTGCCGCTGACCTAGAATGCAGTGCAACCGCCGACTCTCGAGAGGCCCTCGCCCAACATGTTGGACTTCAGTTCGCTCCTGCTCGCGGCCGCGCTGTCGGGCACATGCCTTAGCGCTACCATGTTTGCGATCTGGTTCACCGCGCCCAAGGCGCGCTTTGTGCTGACTGTGGCGTGCGGCATTCTGGTGCTCGTCGCGCATGTGATCCTGTTCTGGCGATACACCAAGGAGCCCGATCCGGTGCTCTGCCAGATCGTGCTTGCGCTGCTCAGCCTGGGGTTCCTGATCCTCTGCCTATCGGCCATGCAGTATCTCGGCGTGCCCAGCCACAGACGTGCCGTTGTACCGACGCTCGCCGCCATGACTATTTGCGCGGCCGTGACCTCCATCGGCCTCGACGGTGTCGGCTTTATCATCACCTACGCGACGGTAACGGCGCTGCTCTCGGCGATCGGCGCCATGTTCTGGATCAACGGCAGCCATGATCGCCGGATCCTGCTGGTGGTTTCGTTTCTGAGCGGCACCTGTGCGGTGTCGTTTGCGCTTTGTGGCATGGTTTTGCTGGGCAAGGGGCAGWGGGCGCTCGCGGTCGCGCCCGACAATTGGGCCGAACGGCTGAACTCCGTCGTGGCGGTGGCCTGCATGACCGGGCTCGGCGCCTTGACGCTCTCCCTCCATCATCTGCAGGCGCAGATCGAACTGAAGGCCGAGACCATGACCGACCCGCTGACCGGGTTGATGAACCGCCGGGGATTGATGTCGCTCTATGGCGAGCGGAGTTTCGGTCCATTCATGTCCGTCGTCATGTTCGACCTCGACCACTTCAAGCGGACGAACGACGTCTACGGTCACCCGGTCGGCGACCAGGTCCTGTGCCGCTTCGCCGCCGTCATCAAGAAATATGCCCGGACCGGAGTCGACGCCTTTCGCCTGGGCGGCGAGGAATTTGCCGTCGTCATGTCGCGGATGACGGAGGAAAGGGCCTACGACCTCGCCAGCAAGATCGGCGTTGCCTTCGGCACCGAAATCGTTGCCACCCCGCTCGGCCCGTTGCGCAGCACGGTCAGCGGCGGCATCGGCTTTGGCGAGGCCGATGGCCGCAGCCTCGACGAGGTGCTGGCCGAGGCCGACATAGCGCTCTATGCCGCCAAGCGCGCCGGGCGAAATTGCGTCATCAGCCGCAAAGGAATGAGCAAGGCCGAACCGGTCAAGCCGGCCTTGCGCTCAGCGTAGTTACTCGGCCGCACCCAGATAATCCGACAAAGGCGGGCAGGAGCAGACCAGGTTGCGGTCGCCTGCAACATTG
Source organism: Mesorhizobium sp. P5_C1 (assembly GCF_054049815.1). NCBI lineage: Bacteria > Pseudomonadati > Pseudomonadota > Alphaproteobacteria > Hyphomicrobiales > Phyllobacteriaceae > Mesorhizobium > Mesorhizobium sp. P5_C1. The sequence continues at coordinate 5,000 of NZ_JBFULQ010000069.1, forward strand.
TCGATGCGCGACACCGGCGGCCAGTATTTTGCTGCCGTGTCGGCGTCACCGGCGGGATACGCCGCCTCCAGACGCGAATAGGGATGGGTCCACTGGCCGGCCAGCGCCTCGGCGGCGGTGTGCGGTGCGTTGACCAGCGGATTGTCGGCCAAAGGCCATTCGCCCTTGGCGACTTTCGCTGCCTCTCCGGCGATGGCGATCATCGCCTCGCAGAAGCGGTCGAGTTCCCGCTTGGGCTCGGACTCGGTCGGCTCGACCATCAGCGTGCCGGCGACCGGGAACGACATGGTCGGCGCATGGAATCCATAGTCGATCAGGCGTTTGGCGACATCGTCGACACTGATGCCGGCGTTCTCCTTGAGCACGCGTGTGTCCAGGATGCATTCATGGGCAATGCGATCGTGCCTGCCCTTGTAGAGGAGCGGGAAGTGCGGTGCGAGCCGCGTCGCTACGTAGTTTGCCGAAACGATCGCCGTCTCGGTCGCCTGCTTCAGGCCGGAGGCGCCCATCATGCGGATGTACATCCAGGTAATCGGCAGGATGGAAGCACTGCCGAAGGGGGCGGCCGACACGGCATGCGCCGAGCCTTCGGTGACATGACCCGGCAGATAGGGTTCTAGGTGCGCCCTTACGCCGATCGGGCCGACACCTGGGCCGCCGCCGCCATGCGGAATGCAGAAGGTCTTGTGCAGGTTCATGTGGCAGACATCGGCGCCGATGTCGCCGGGGCGAGCGAGGCCGACCAGCGCGTTGAGATTGGCGCCGTCGAAATAGACCTGTCCACCATGCTCATGGATGAGGGCGCAGAGATGGCGCGCGCCTTCCTCATACACGCCATGCGTCGAGGGATAGGTGAACATCAGCGCCGCGAGGTTCTTGGAATGCTCATTGGCCTTGGCCCTCATATCGTCCATGTCGATATTGCCATCCTCCAGGCAGCGCACGACGACGACGCTCATGCCCGCCATCGCCGCGCTCGCAGGATTGGTGCCATGCGCGGACGATGGGATAAGGCAGATGGTGCGATGGCCTTCGCCGCGCGAGCGGTGATAGGCGCGGATGGCAAGCAATCCGGCATACTCGCCCTGGCTGCCGGCATTGGGCTGCAGGCTGACCGCGTCGAAGCCGGTGATTTCGGACAGCCAGCCTTCCAGTTCGCCGGCCATGGCGCGGTAGCCGGCCGAATGGCTGGCCGGCGCGAACGGATGCAGGTTGGCGACCCTTGGCCAACTCACCGGCATCATCTCGGCCGCGGCATTGAGCTTCATGGTGCAGGAGCCCAGCGGGATCATGGTGCGGTCGAGCGCCAGATCCTTGTCGGCCAGCCGGCGCAGGAAGCGCATCATCTCGGTTTCCGACTTGTTCTCGTGGAACACGGGCTGGGTCAGAAACTCCTTGCCGCGCGGTTTGCCGGGCACCGTGCTGTCGGCCGCGGGACCARCCTTGGCGCCGAACAATGCCGCGATTGCGTCGAGATCGGCATCGGTCGAGGTCTCGTCGAAGCTGATGCCGACATGGTCGGCATCGATGACGCGCAGCAGCCGGCCGGTCTTTTCGGCCGCAGCGGCGATCTGCGCCGCTTTGCCCTTCGTCTCCACCGTCACCGTGTCGAAGCGGCTGGCGCCGATCACCGACACGCCTGCCGCCTCGAGGCCGCCTGCCAGACGGTTGGCCAGTGCGTGGATGCGCCCGGCAATCGCCTGCAGCCCGGCGGGGCCGTGCCAGATGGCATAGGCGGTCGCCATGTTGGCCAGCAGCGCCTGCGCGGTGCAGATGTTGGAGGTCGCCTTGTCGCGGCGGATATGCTGCTCGCGTGTCTGCAAGGCAAGCCGGTATCCGGGCCGGCCCTTGCTGTCGGTCGACTGGCCGACCAGGCGGCCGGGCATCAAGCGCGTCAGCCTGTCGGCGACGGCGCAATAGGCGGCGTGCGGGCCGCCAAAGCCCATCGGTACGCCAAAACGCTGCATTGGGCCGACGGCGATGTCGGCGCCGAGCTTTGCCGGCGCGTCGGTCAGCGTCAGGCCGAGCGGGTCGGCGATGAACACGACCAGTGCGCCGGTGGCGCGCGCCTTGTCGATCGCTGCCTTGTGGTCGCCATAGACGCCGAACGTGTCTGGCCAGGAGACAAGCAGGGCGGCGGTGTTGTCGTCGATCGCCTCGCCGTCGATCTCGATGCCGAGCGGTTCGGCGCGGGTGCGCACCACGTCCAGCGTCTGCGGATGTGGCGTACCGGCTAGCGCCACCTTGGTGCGCTTGTCGCGGTGATGCCGCAAGGCGATGCCAACCGCTTCGGCGACCGCCGTTGCTTCATCGAGCAGCGAGGCCGACGCCACCGGCAGGCCAGTCAATTCGGCGACCAGCGTTTGAAAATTGAACAGCATTTCGAGCCGGCCCTGGCTGATCTCCGCCTGGTAGGGCGTGTAGGCCGTGTACCAGGCTGGGTTCTCGAACAGGTTGCGCTGGATGACCGGCGGCACATGGACGCCGTGGTAGCCGGCGCCGATGAAGCTCTTCAGCACCGTATTTTTCGCCATGATCGCCGACAGTTCGGCGAGCGCCTCCGCTTCGCTGGCCGGAGCAGGCAAGGCGAGCGGCTGGTCGAGGCGGATCGATCTCGGCACGGCCTGGCTGATCAGCGTCTCGATCGAGGGAACGCCGATGACGGCGAGCATTGCTCTGGTGTCGTTGACGCCCGGGCCGATGTGGCGGGCCATGAAGGGGTAGGGTGCTGCGGTCATGTGTCTAGGTCCTGATGTCAACCGATATGGGCTTTATAGGCGGCCTCATCCATGAGGCCGGCGAGTTGGCTTTCGTCGGCGAGCTTCATCTTCCACAGCCAGCCGGCGCCGGTCGCCGCCGAATTCACCAGCGACGGGTCCGACGACAGCGTCCCGTTGGCCTCGGTGATCTCGCCGTCGACGGGCGCATAGACGTCGGAGGCCGCCTTGACGGATTCGACCACCACGGCCGTATCGCCCTTGGCCAGCTTCTTTCCCGTCTCGGGCAGTTCGACGAAGACGAGATCGCCAAGCTGCTCCTGGGCGTAGTCGGTGATGCCGACGGTGGCGATGCCGCCCTCGACACGGAGCCATTCGTGATCTTCGGTGAAATAGGTTGTTGCCATCGGATTTATCCTTTGCGGTAGCGATGCGGTGTGAAGGGCAGGGAACTGATATCGACTGGGATCTTCGTGCCGCGCACATCGGCGAAAACCCGTGTGCCGGGCTTTGCCAGTGGCGTTGCGACATATCCCATGGCGACCGGATGACCGGCCGAGGGGCCGAAGCCGCCCGATGTGACATGGCCGGCAGGATTGCTGTCGGCATCAAACAGCGCGGCGCCGGCGCGCACCGGCTGGCGCCCGTCGGGCTTCAGCCCGACCCGCTTTTGCGCCGGTCCCCGCTCCACGGCGGCGCGCAGGGCGTCGGCGCCGATGAAAGCGCCGGTAGCGCGGATTTCTTTCGGGATCGCCCACATCAATCCGGCGCTGGCCGGGTCGGTCTCCGGCGTGATGTCCTGGCCGTGCAGGCAGAGCCCGGCCTCCAGCCGCAGGCTGTCGCGCGCGGCAAGGCCGATCCACAGTACGCGTTCATCGCCGAGCAATTTTGCGACGAGGTCGCGCGCATCGGCCTCCGGCAGGCCGATCTCGAAACCGTCCTCGCCGGTATAGCCGGAGCGGCTCATGAACCAGTTCTGCCGCGGTTCGACACCATGCATGAACAGCAGCGAGCCGGTCTCGATGCCGGCGCGGGAAAGGGCGGCCCAGGCTTCAGGGCCCTGGATGGCCAGGAAGACACGGTCGAGCGGCTCGACCTTGACGTCAAAATCCGCGGCAAGCGCACGCAAATGCTTTTCGTCGGCCACGGCGTTACCGGCGTTGGCGACCACCATGAACCTGGTATCGCCCAGCCTGGTGACGATCAGGTCGTCCAGGATGCCGCCTGACTCATTGAGGAAGAAGGACAGTTTGGACTGCGAGATTTCGAGTGCGGCGGCATCCAGGGGACAAGCGCGGTTGAGCAGCGCAACCGCCTCCGGCCCACTGACCTCGAACAGCTTCATATGCGAGATGTCGAAGAGGCCGGCATGCTCGCGGGTGTGAAGATGCTCCTTCATGACGCCGGCCGGATAGGTCAACGGCATCGACCAGCCGGCAAAGGCGCCAAAGCGCGCACCAGCGGCCACATGGATATCTTCGAGGGGAAGGTGTTTGGTGTCGTCGCCCGTCATGTCATCTCCAGAGTCGCACGCAATCGGTCGCGAATGGCGACCAGTCCGTGCCCCTCTGTCTGAAGCCTGAGAGACTCGCGCAACCGGAACTCTGTCAGCGGCGCTTACACCTTCGGCGCGGGGGCAAGCCCCGACTTTCCAGAGTGTCTTTCCCGTCTACGGTTCTTTTGCCTGAGAGATTTCGGGCGATTTCCCCTTCGGCGACAGCTTTCGCTGTTCTCTCCCGCAAACAGGTAGGACTCGCAAGAGCCCTCGACTCGTCATCCATAGCCTGTCGACGACACATTGTCACCTGTCAGCGACGTCTTTGATGCATGTCGTTTTCCCAGGGTGACATGCATTGGCTGACAAGTCTTCGCTAACCACGCCGTTTGCCGGTTTTTCAAGACACTGCTGATATCGTGGCGGCGGTGAGGCTTTTGGGCAGGCGCTTGCCGGCAGCGGACGGGGACGACAAATGGGCGAATTGATCATGAGCGCGCCGGTGGCGGGGCTGGCCTCGAAAAGCCGCATCACCAGGGAAGACGTGGCCATGTTGCGCCATGAAGTGTTCGGCGACGGCGTGGTGACGCGCGGCGAGGCCGAGGCGCTGTTCGCGCTGGACGCCACGGCCAAGGACAAGTGCCAGGAATGGCCTCCGTTCTTTGTCGAGGCCGTCACCGACTACATCGTCCACCAGGAGAAGCCGTCCGGCTACATCTCGCAGGACAATGCCGACTGGCTGATCCGCACGATCTCGCGTGACGGCATGGTCGACAGCCGAACCGAACTCGAGCTGCTGGTCCATGTGCTGGAAGAAGCAAGATCGTCGCCGAGCCAGCTTTGCGTCTATGCGCTGGAGCAGGTCGCCCACGCCGTCATCGACGGCAAGGGGCCGTTGATGCTCGGTGGTGCGTTGGTTCCCGGACTGATCGCCAAGGCGGAGGTCGAGCTTCTGCGCCGGATCCTCCACGCCCATGGCGGCGAAGGCAACATCGCCATCACCCGCGCAGAGGCCGAGGTGCTGTTCAAGATCAACGAGCGCACTGCTCAAGGACAAAACGATCCGTCCTGGAACGATCTGTTCGTCAAGGCGATCGCCAATTTCGTCATGTGCTCGGCCGGCTATGAGGCGCCGACACGCGATGTGGCGCTGCGCCGTGATGCCTTCCTCGAGCACGCCGATCCGGAAATCGGCGGTTTCTTCAGCCGCATGGTCTCCGGTGGCCTCGCCGGCATGATGGAGGCCTATCGCTCCCCCAGCGACATCGAAGCCGAGTGGGAAGCCAGGAACAGGGCGGCCGAGGCCCTGGCCCGCCGCGCCGAGACGATCGATGCCGGCGAAGCCGGCTGGCTGATCGAGCACATCGGGGTAGGCAGGCCTTTGTACGAGAACGAACGTGCGCTGCTGACGCTGATCAAGCACGCGTCACCGGAGATTCACCCGGCGCTTAAGCCGCTGCTCGACAAGGTTGCCTGAACCGGCGGGCAGCGCTCGCTACTCCCCCGGGCCGATCATTATTTTGCGGTGTGCGAATCAGATTCCACCGTACCAGTCGTAGCCATTGTCTTCCCAATAGCCGCCCCTGCCGCCGCCGACATTGGCGAAGCCGTCGACCAGCTCGATCTTGTAGAGATATTTCGGCATCTTGTAGCCGAGCTGACGCTCGACGCGGGCCCGCAGCGGCGCACCGTTCTCGACCGGCAGCGGCTTGCCGTTCAGGCCATAGGCAAGGATCGTCTGCGGGTGGCGGGCATCGATCAGGTCGATAGTGCCGTAATATTTGATGTCGCCCGACAGGCTGCGGTCGATCGTGTCGAGGCAATGGAACATGACGTAGCGCGCCTGCGGCTTGACCACTGCCTGGTCGAGCACCAGCGACAGCGGCGTGCCGGTCCATTTGGCGATGCAGCTCCAGCCTTCGACGCAGTCATGACGGGTAATCTGGGTGCGGCTCGGCATGTTCATCAACTGCTCGCGGCTGAGCGACAGCGGCTTTTCGACAAGGCCCGAAACCTCCAGCCGCCAGTCGGCGAAATTGTTGGCGAGCAAGCCCTTGTAGACGTCGTCATCGGGAGCCGTGACGCCGTTCGGCCGCTGCGGCTGGCGGATGTCGGCCTCGGTGAACTCCGGCGCCAGCGCGTCGCGTCCGGCGAGCAGGCGTTGCGCCCGGTATGTCAGGCCGTTGGCGTTTTCGAGGAAGCTGCGCAGGCCGCTGCCAATGCTCAGCTGGCTGTCGAAGGCGTCGCAGCCCGACAGCATGATGCCGGAGGCGCCAAGGCTGGCGCCCGTCAGGAATTTCCGGCGGCTGATCTCGAACTTCGCCATGTCAAGCACTCCTCTCGGTGGAATTGTCGTCGCGTGCAGGAGGATCGGTGCGGTACCAGCCGGTGATGATCGAGCGCAGTTCGTTGATCGGGCCGGCAGCCAGGATCATCAGGATGTGGACGATGAAGAAAGCGACCAGCAGCACCATGACGGTGAAATGGATGGTGCGCGCCGTCTGCCGGCCACCGAGCAGATCGTTGAGGAACGGCAGCACCGAGTCCATGCTGGGCGACATCGCGAGGCCGGTGATGATCATCAGCGGCAGCAGCACGAACAGCACGCCGCCATAGGCCATCTTCTGCAGCGTGTTGTATTCCCGCGTGTGGTGAAATTTGAGCTTGGCGTGGTCGACGATGTCTTGCGGCAGTCGCTTGAGATCGTTGAGGCGCGGCGCGAGATCGCGGCGCAGATGGCCGTTCACGGTGCTGGCGACCAGCCAGACAATCAAGGTCGTGGTCAGTATCCAGGCAAAGAAGAAATGGATGACGCGAGCGGTGCCCAGATCATAGTAGGACGGGATGGTCGCCCAGGATGGGAAGCCGCGCGCCGTTTCCTGGCCTGCCGGACCCGACCAGCCGAGCACGCCCGTCGTGTCGAAACGATGTCCGAAGACTTCGGTGTAGCCACGTGCACCAGCGTTGGTGTTCTCGGCGCCAATGGCGAAGATGGTGTTGTTGTAGTCGAAGCCCGACTGCTTGCCGATGTAGAGCTGCGGGCGGGCGTTGAAGATCTGCAGGCCGGAAAGCAGCATGAAGAACAGAGAGATGGCCCAGATCCAATGCGTCAGCCGCGTCCAGCGCGACTGGCGATAGATCAGCGTCTCATCCTTCGACGCGGCAGGGTCCGCTCCGGCGGTGGGTTGGCTTCTGGCAACCGATTCCATCTTGTCTCGTCTCCCGGCCTCGCGGCGTGACCTGCACGCTCATTGTCCTCCTGATACGTCGCTAACCAAACCGATGTTTCATCCGATCACGGAATTATTACGGGCTGCCCAGACTGACGGCGAGATTGACGGCTGCGGCGACGATGACCGTGTTGAAGAAAAACGACAGGATCGAATGGACGAGCACGACACAACGCATATGCGTTGTCGAGATGTTGGTGTCGGCAGTCTGCGCGGTCATGCCAATGACAGCCGAGAAGTAGAGGAAATCCCAGCCTTCCGGCCGCTTGTCGCCCGGGAACAGCAGCCCGCCGACAGGGATCTTCTTCTTGGTCTCAGCGTCGACCGCATCGCCGTCCATCCAGTAGACATGGGCATAGTGGAGCGCTGCCATGGCATGCATGGTGAACCAGCCGAGCGGGATCGACAACAGCGCGAAGCCAAGCTCGACAGGATGGCCCCTGTCCTTCTGATTGATCAGCAGGAACAGTGAAACAATGGCAACGACGACCACGACCAGCGTTACAGCGAAGATAACCAGCACCGGCTGGTCGGTGGCGCGCGCGTTCTTGCTGAGGTAGCGACCGGTAAGCCTTGGCATCTGGGCGACGACCAAAATGACATAGACGGCGAAGAACGCATTGGTGCCGATCGAATAAGGGAGTGGCGCGCGCAACAGCAGCGCAGCCGCCAGTGCGACGGCCCCTGTGCCGGCCGCCACGACGAATTGCTTGTGCCGATGCATTGGTGAATTGATCGAGGTGTCGGTGACCATGGCCCAGCTTTCGAAAAGCGCCCGGATCAGTCCGGTGTGGCGGATTTGAGCGCCCGCCGCAAGATGCGGTCAAGTTCACCGAGAAACCGCGAACGGTCCTGCGGCGCGAAGCTGGCATTGTAGCCCTTGCTTTCGCCGGTCTCGCGCAGATGCTGCTTGAGATCGCGCATCGCCACTGCCATGCCGATCGTTTCGGGTGTGAACGGGCGCCCGGTGGGCCCGAGCACATGGGCGCCGAGCGCCACCGCGCGGGCAGCCAGCGGAATGTCCGATGTGATCACGATGTCGTTGGTCCGCGCATTATCGACGATCCAGTCATCGGCGGCGTCGGCGCCCTTGGACACCACGACGTTGCGGATCATCGGATCGCGCGATGGCCGCAGGCCACCATTGGAGACGTAGGTAACGACGACGCCATGGCGCTCGGCGACCTTTTCCACCTCGGCCTTGACTGGGCAGGCATCGGCGTCGACGAGGATGGCGGGTGCAGGCATTTATTGTTCCAAAAGACATGGGGCCGGGCGATTTCGGCCGGCCCCATGGAGATAATCTGATCGGTTGTTACGCCGGCAAGGCCCCGGACTTCTTCGCAGTCCAGGTCGCCATATAATCCATCAGGCCGGGATTGAGGCAGTCATAGGGTTCCAGCCCGATTGACCTCAGCTGCGCGCGGATGCCGTCCATTCGCTTCGGGTCGACACCGGATTCGATGATCGACGAGACGAAGGCAGTGAAGCCCGGCGGCGACCAGCCGTCTTCCTGGAAGCGCTCGGGGTGGATGAACGACAGGCCCTTGAACGGGTGGTCGCGCTCGACCGGCCCGTGCATGTGGACGCCGCAGCCGGTGCAGGCATGGCGTTGGATCAGCGCACTGGGATCGACCACTTTGAGCTTGTCGCCGTTCTCGGTGACGGTCACATCGGCGGTGCCGGCCACGGCAACGACCGAGAACAGCGCGCCCTCCGGCTTCCAGCATTTGGTGCAACCACAAGCATGGTTGTGGGCGATCTGGCCCTTGACCTTCACCTTGACCGGCTTGCTGGTGCAGGCGCAAACCAGCGTGCCGCCGGCAAAGCTTGCACTCTCCTTGGGCAAGCCATTGTCGATTTTCGGATGCAGTTTTTCCGGCATTCTTTTCTCCTCCCAGTTGTGAACCACAAAGGTCGCAGGCCGGTTGGTCGGCGGCTTGTGGTCTTCTTCAGTAAACGACGACGCTTCGGATCGACTTGCCCTCATGCATGAGGTCGAACCCCTTGTTGATGTCCTCGAGCTTCAGCAAGTGGGTGATCATCGGGTCGATCTGGATTTTCTTTTCCATGTACCAGTCGACGATCTTCGGCACGTCGGTGCGGCCGCGCGCGCCGCCGAAGGCGGTGCCCATCCAGGTGCGGCCGGTGACCAGCTGGAACGGCCGGGTCGAGATTTCCTGGCCGGCACCGGCGACGCCGATGACGACCGACTTGCCCCAGCCGCGATGCGAGGCTTCCAGCGCCTGGCGCATCACCTTGGTGTTGCCGGTGCAGTCGAAGGTGTAGTCGGCGCCACCGATCTGGTCGGCGCCACGCTTGGTCATGTTGACGAGGTGAGGGACGATGTCACCATCGATTTCCTTCGGATTGACGAAATGCGTCATGCCGAACTTCTCGCCCCAGGCCTTTTTGTCGTTGTTCAAATCAACGCCGATGATCATGTCGGCGCCGGCAAGTTTCAGGCCCTGGATGACGTTGAGGCCGATGCCGCCGAGGCCGAAGACGACGGCAGTCGCGCCTTGCTMAACCTTGGCGGTGTTGATGACSGCRCCGATGCCGGTSGTSACACCRCAGCCGATGTAGCAGATCTTGTCGAAGGGGGCGTCGGGATTGACCTTGGCGACAGCGATCTCGGGCAGCACGGTGAAGTTGGAGAAGGTCGAGCAGCCCATATAGTGAAAGATCTTGTCCTTGCYGATCGAGAAGCGCGACGAACCATCGGGCATCAGGCCTTGCCCCTGCGTGGCGCGGATGGCGGTGCAGAGGTTGGTCTTGCGCGACAGGCAGGACGGGCACTGGCGGCATTCGGGCGTATAGAGCGGGATGACGTGGTCGCCCTTCTTGACCGAAGTGACGCCCTTGCCGACATCGACGACGACGCCGGCGCCCTCATGGCCGAGGATGGCCGGAAAAAGCCCTTCGGGATCGGCGCCCGACAGCGTGAACTCGTCGGTGTGGCAGATGCCGGTCGCCTTGATCTCAACCAGCACCTCGCCGTCGCGCGGGCCATCGAGGTCGACCTCCATGATCTCCAGCGGCTTTCCGGCGGCGACAGCGACAGCGGCGCGCGTTTTCATCAGGCAATTCCTCCATAGGCGATTTTTGCCCAAGCTTTCAGGTTTTAATGATGCGATCAACTGGAAGCTGGTTCCAGGCTTGGGCCAGTGCGGAGAATTTTATCCCAAATCGATTGAAAGACCGCGATTGACCCGGCCGGCTTGACCGCACCGACACAGGCCATAAAAGGAACGGCCGACCCGAGGGATATTTCGCATGTTCACCAAGATCCTCATCGCCAACCGCGGCGAGATTGCCTGCCGTGTGATCAGGACGGCGCGCAAGATGGGCATCGCCACCGTCGCGGTCTATTCCGATGCCGATCGTGATGCCGTGCATGTCGAGATGGCCGATGAGGCGGTGCATATCGGGCCTTCGCCGGCCGCGCAGAGCTACCTCGTACCGGAGAAGATCATCGCCGCCTGCAAGGAGACGGGCGCGCAGGCCGTGCATCCCGGTTACGGCTTCCTGTCCGAGCGGGCGGCGTTCTGCGAGGCGCTGGAAGCGGAAGGCATCATCTTCATCGGCCCGAAGCCCAAGGCGATCAAGGCGATGGGCGACAAGATCGAATCGAAGAAATTCGCCAACGCCGCCAAGGTTTCCACCGTGCCCGGCTGGCTCGGTGTCATCGAGAATGCCGACCATGCCGAAAAGATCGCCGGCGAGATCGGCTATCCCGTGATGATCAAGGCCTCGGCCGGCGGCGGCGGCAAGGGCATGCGAATCGCCTGGAGCCAGTCGGAGGTGCGCGACGGGTTCGACCGCGCGCGCTCGGAAGCCAAGAGCTCGTTCGGCGACGACCGCGTCTTCATCGAGAAATTCGTCGTCGATCCGCGGCATATCGAAATCCAGGTGCTGGCCGACGCCCATGGCAACGCGCTCTATCTCGGCGAGCGCGAATGCTCGATCCAGCGCCGCAACCAGAAGGTCGCCGAAGAGGCGCCATCGCCGTTCCTCGACGCCAAGACACGCAAGGCCATGGGCGAGCAGTCGGTAGCGCTGGCCAGGGCCGTCGACTATCAGAGCGCCGGCACGGTGGAGTTCATCGTCGACAAGGACAAGAACTTCTATTTCCTTGAAATGAATACACGTTTGCAGGTCGAGCACCCGGTGACGGAGCTCGTCACCGGCATCGATCTGGTCGAGCAGATGATCCGCGTCGCCGCCGGCGAAGAGCTGGCCTTGAAGCAAAGCGATATCCAGCTGAGCGGCTGGGCGGTGGAAAGCCGGCTCTATGCCGAGGACCCGTACCGCAATTTCCTGCCCTCGATCGGCCGGCTGACGCGCTACCGGCCGCCGGAGGAAGGACAATTCGGCGATGTCGTCATCCGCAACGACACCGGCGTCACCGAAGGCTCCGAGATCTCGATGTTTTACGACCCGATGCTCGCCAAGCTGTGCACTTGGGCACCGACGCGCATCCAGGCCATCGATGCCATGTCGGAAGCGCTCGACAGCTTTGTCGTCGACGGCATCGAGCACAACATTCCGTTCCTCGCCGCCCTGATGCAGCATCCGCGCTGGCGGGAAGGGCTGATATCGACCGGTTTCATCGCCGATGAATATCCCGACGGCTTTGCGCCAATCGTGCCGAACAACGATGAGAAAGCGGTGCTGGCGTCGATTGCGACCGCGGTGGAACTGCTGCGCCGCGACCGGCTCGACCGGCTCGGCGGGCGCCTGGCGCCGCATTCGGGGGCGCTGAAGCGCGACTGGGTGGTGAAGATCGGTGAAGATTATCTGTCGGCGTCCATCCTCGAAGGCATGATCTCCATTCCAATGGAAATCGATCTGTCGATCGAGGGCGGCAAGGCGCTGACCGTTGCCTCCGACTGGTGTCCGGGCGACCTGATCTGGCGCGGCACGGTCGGCACGCACAAGATCGTCGCTCAGATCAGGCCGGTTGCCAATGGCTTGCGCATCGCCTGGAAAGGCATGTCGGTGACCGCGAGGACCATGTTGCCACGCATCGCCGAACTGGAAAGGCTGATGCCGGAGAAGGTGGCGCCGGATACGTCGAAACTGCTGCTTTGCCCGATGCCCGGCCTTGTCGTGTCGATCGCCGTTGCCGAAGGCCAGGAGGTCAAGGCCGGCGAGACGCTGGCCGTCGTCGAAGCGATGAAGATGGAAAACGTGCTGCGCGCCGAACGCGATCTTGTCGTTGCGAAACTCAACGCCAAGCAAGGCGACAGCCTGGCGGTCGACGCAGTGATCATGGAATTTGCCTGAGATTGTTTGGAAACTTTAAGGCGAGCCGGGCAGGCCGCTGCAAGCCTGTGGTCAGCGGCGGTTTGTGCCTGGACTGGTATCGCCCGGTCCCGGACAATACATCTCCATCGACTCAAGTCCTTCGGGCAGCGCGATAAACCATGGCAGATGACAGACTTCCCCGTGATCCCCTGATGCGCGAAGCCGCGATAGCGGCTGCGCGGCCGGAGGCGCCTGCGCGGCCGTTCGTCCATCTGCGCGTGCATTCGGCCTATTCGCTGCTGGAAGGCGCCTTGCAGATCGGCAAGGTGGTGGCCCATGCGGTCAAGGACGAGGCCCCGGCGATTGCCGTCACCGACACCAACAATCTGTTCGGCGCGCTCGAATTCGCGCAGAAGGCGGTGAAGGACGGGATCCAGCCGATCATCGGCTGCCAGATCGCGGTCGCCTTTTCCGGCGAGAACAGCGATGGCCAGCGCGACCGMAGAAGGCAAGGTCCGGATATGCGGCCGGTCGTCCTGATCGCGGCGACTGAGGCCGGCTACGCCAATCTGGTGAGGTTGGTCAGCCGCGTCTATTTGGAAACGCCGCCGGGTGAGGCGGTGCACCTGACCACGGAAATGATGGAGGGCTATTGCGACGGGCTGATCTGCCTCAGCGGCGGGCCGCGCGGCCCGGTCGGTTTT
>NZ_JBFULQ010000070.1:0-18339 GCF_054049815.1 Mesorhizobium sp. P5_C1
GCCCTGATTGGCGGCGATGTTCCCCAGCGAGTTTTTCGGATTGGGACAAATGGCTAGCCGCCCCTGAAGCGCGTCGCGCCGGTGCCGGGATAGCTTTTGCGGTTACGTACGCGACCGCCATCGGCATAAGATGATTCCACTCGTCATACTAAGTGATTGATTCTGTTGAGGTGCGTATTACTGCGCCGCTCGGTATCAAATCAGAACCCATTCATACCGATGAGTTAGCCGGGTCACCATATAGATAAAATTTATTTCATTTTGAAATCCACCCAAATATAGTCTTTTACAAATCTCTTTCTTCGTCTTACAATTATACTTTACGTCTTGGTAATATAAGCGCTGCGCCAAGTCCTTCCGCCCGACTCAAAGCGGCGGCAGGAGATGGCCGGATAGTGCCGTAGAATGCATGGGAGGTGGGGATGATCGCTTTCAAACGCGATGCGAGCGGTCTTTATCTGGCGGACCCATTAGCCGGCGCACGTGTCGCCTTTCTGTTCCAGGATAAGTCACGCGCCGACCCGACATTCGATCTGACCGCCCAGAGCTGGGTCGACCCCGGTCAGCTTGGTTACATCGCGTTCTTCGTCCCTTCGGCGACACGCGACTGGAACGCTTTCGAGATAGGCATCCGCAAAGCCTTCGCCGACAGTCCCGGAACCCAGATCGGCTGGTTTCCCGAGCCGCTCAGCATCGCGCCGATCCTGGTCTCGGTCACCGGGCAAGGCACCTCGTCGCCGACGGTGGGGGAGTCCTTCTCGCTGGCATTCCGGCAGAGCGTGACGTTCCAGGTTCAGCCCGACCTGTTCACGCTGTCCACGACGGTGCTGTTCGACGACGCCTCCAACAGCCTGCAGATCGCCAACAGCCAGCCGCCGGCGGCGCTGCTGTTGACGGCGACGCCGCCAGCCGGTGCCACGGTGACATTCCAGTCGGCCGCGCCATTCGCGAGCTTGGCGCTCAGCGGACCGCTCGCTGGTACGGCAAGCGCCGCGTTTGAACTGGCGACCACCGACCTCGTCCAGTTCGAGGCCGGCATGATGTATTTCGACCCGCCAACCGGCGGCGGGCTGGTCGGTGCCTTGAACTATCCGGTTTTCCGCGGCGTCGGTGGCTCGGCCACGCCGTTCGGCTTCAACGTCACGCTGGACGTGCTCGGCCCACTCGACGCGACGCGCAGCTTCTTCCAGTTCACCGACCCGCTGCTCGGCTCGACTTTCGTCACCACCAACGGCAAGCCCTTCGCCCTCAGCACCATCAACACCGGCGATATCAGCACGGTGAGCCGTCTCGTCTTCGCCGGCCGTCCGCAACAATCGCCGAGCGAGCAGCGCTATTACTACCTGACGCCGGCGGGACAGTTCGGCCTGGCGCTCGATGCCGGCGCCAACCTGGCCGCAGGCGCAAGCTCCGAAACGGTGCAGATGCTGTGCGGCGTCACCGGCACCGAATTCGTGACCGTCACCATCGGCTCGGCACCAGACAAGCTCGAATTCGTACCGGCGCAGCCGGCCTATCGCATTGCGCCAGCGCAGGATTCGCCGACCAGCCCGGCTTTTCTCGATGCCACCGCGACGACTTCGTGGGCACAGCTCATCGTCCAGGACGGCAGCTATGTCTCGCAACCCGAGCGCGCTCCGCTCTACAATCAGCGCACCAACACGGCCACAATGCTTGCCGGCGCTGAGCCCGCCTCCGGCCTCACCGTCTATGTACTCGACGCTTTCAAGGTCGCCTCATGGAGCGCGAAAGCCGCAAGCACGCCCGCCATACCGCTGGTGCCCTATGCGGGGCTCGATTTCTCGACCGACCCGAACCTCAATGCCGCCGCCTATCTCGACATGGAATCGCGGGCGCTCAACCCGAGGCGCGCCAGCGGCTTCATTCCGGCACCGAAGCAAGGCGCGGCGGCAAACGCTGTCGCCGCCGGACCGACGACGCTGGCGATGACGCCGCAAGGCATGCTGGCCGAACTTGCCGGCACGCCATTGGCATGGACCGGGTTGCAGATGGCGACGAGTGCAGCCGGCATCCTGGAATTCGAGGCCATGGGTCCGTCGATCTGCAAGGCCGTGCAGCAGAACCAGATCTTCACGGTGGTCAGCGAAAACCCCGCCAACCCTGACCCGCTTGGCTCCGGGCAGGCCCTGTTCGACTTTTCAGGCGACAAACTGGAGATCGGCGACTGGACGTTCGACCTGTCGCCGGGCAAGCGCGCCGCGCCCGACGGTACGCCGCCGATCTTCATGATGAAATTCTATCCGGGCGAGACGATCGAAGCTCTGGTTGCCGACACAAGGCTGTGGTCGCAGGCCGACATCTTCAACAAGACGTTCACCGCCGCCGCCACCCAGGCCTATCTGCAAAAGCTGATCACCGAGGCGAAGGCCGCGGTGTTCCCGAATGGCGGCACGCAGCCCGACACCACCTCGCTATACTGGAATTTCTACCAGACCGTAACCGACCCGACCTTCAACGGCATCCTCGCCGTCAACTGCAACATGCAGCTCGATGAATTGCCGACCGCGGTGCGCGCCGTGCTCGGCGGCATGAAGGATCCAGGCATAGCCGGCTTTCGTGTCCACCATGTCGGCATCGCCATCAACAACACCGACCCGTCGCAGGCCGTGCCGACGCTGGCGCAGAGCGCGACCTTCGCGCTGGTCGACTATGAAAAGGCGGCGAGCAAGTCGGCAGCGGCCCCCGATAGCAATATTGATATCGACATCGACTATGGCTTCGAGGTCGAATATCTGCGCGCTTTGTTCACCAATTCCGAGCTGCGCAGCTTCGCCTGCGAGGTCAATCTCACCATCAACAATCTGTTCAAGACCGGCGTCAATCTCGATGCCGCGCTGAGCCCGGCCGCCAATGCCGGCGATGACGCCAATGTCATCGCCATCATGGGTTCCTACCAGGCGCACGGCACCAGCGGCGACGACAAGAGTTCCGGACAGGGCGTCTATTCGTTCGTCGCCCAGGGCGATTTCGTCTTCAACTTCACCGACGAGAACGGCAAGTCCAACAACAAATATCTCAAGCAGATCACGCTGACGAAACTGCAATTCTCGTTCGATGACGAGACCGCGGCGACGCCGCCAAAAGCCGACACGACCCACATCAGCGCCCATTTCGCCATCTGGGGTGATATCGAGTTCAACGAATTCCAGGTGCTCGACCTGTTTGCGTTCGAGAAGCTGGCCTTTTCCAATCTCGGTATCGACGTCGGCTTCGACCTGACGATCCCGGCCCAGGGACAGCCGTCGACAAGCACGCCGTCGCTCAGCTTTTCGCCGGGTGACCTGCGGCTCGACCTCGGCGCCACCGAGAAGCGCAGCGGCGCCGACAGCCTGCTCGACCTGATCCCGTTCAAGCTCAAGTCATTCCTCTATTCGGGCACGGCCGATCAGACGATCGAGAGCCTGAACTATTATTCGCTCGGTTCGCTGCCTGGCCTGGCGGAAAACGGCGTCACGCTGCAGGACAATTTCAACTATGCGCTGATCTTCGATCTCGATCTCGGCTCGATGGGCGGGCTGGTCGGTTCGCTTTCGGCCTTCAAATTCAGCGTCCTCATCGGCTGGCTGAGCCCCGAGGACGGCGGTGGGCTGGCCTTCGGCATCCAGCTTCCGCAAGTCGACGGCAAGCTGGAAATCAAGATCGAGGGCGTGCTGACCATCTCGATCGAACAGTTCAATCTCGAATACGCCACCGATGCCGATCCCAAGATGCTGGTGCTCGGCATGCACAATTGCTTCATCGAGATACTGGGCCAGCGCCTGCCACCGGACGGGACGATCAGCATCGGCCTGTTCGCACCGACCGAAGGCGCCGACCAGATTGGCTGGATCGGTGCTTACAATTTGGGCAAGGATGGCGGCGGCGGTGGTGGCGACGATGCGCAGAAACTGCTGGCGGCGCCRGCCAAGGTGGGCGCTGTCAGCGATGTCTTCGAGCTCGTCTATCTCGGTGTCGGCCAGCGGGTCGGGCCCGACCCGACCAAGCCGCCCGCCAATTTCGATGCTTTCCTGAAGTTCATGCAGGGCGACTTCTGGGACGCCCTCAAGAACAAGAAATTTGCCGATATCTACCATCCCGAAGGCAAGTGGATCATCGTCACCGACTTCACGCTGCTGAAAGTGCTCGAGGTCGGCTTCATCTTCTATGACGTGACGCCGTTCTACGCACTGCTGCTCAAGCTGACCGGCGGTGCCGGCAAGGGTGCGGAATTCGAGGTCGTCTACACCAAGATCTCCGACACGATCGGCAAATTCGCCGCGGTCTTCAGCCTGCCCGACAGCCTGCGCACCTTCCAGGTTGGCGCGGCCTCGCTGACGCTGCCGACACTGAGCGTCGACGTCTACACGAATGGCGACTGGAAGGTCGACCTCGGTTTCCCCGACGGCGACAACTGGAGCGTCTGCTTCCAGGTGCAGGCGCAGGCCGGGCCTATTCCGGTGACCGGATCGGGCGGCTTCTACATAGCCAGCCTGAGTTCGGCCACCGACCCCGACGTGTTCAAAGGCACCTACCAGAGCATCCTGGCCTTCGGCTTTGCCGCGCGGCTGGGCGTCGGCAAGGACTTCACCGCCGGGCCGCTGAAGGCGGGGGTAAGCGTCACCTTCTTCGGCATCATCCAGGGTGCGGCCGGTTATCTCACCAGCGGTGGCGGAGACCTCGCCAAAAAGCCGGACGCGCTGTCGCTGCAAGGCCAGTTCGGCATCATCGGCGAGCTCTACGGCTCGCTCGACTTCGTCATCATCAAGGCCAGCGTCAACGTCCGCCTCGAGGCCAGCATCGGCATCATCCTGGCGCTGGAGCCACCCAGTGTGCCGGGCGGCGGTGGCGGCTCGATCCTGCTCTACATCGAGGCAAGCGTCAGCKTCAGCGTCACGGTGGAGATCAACCTCTTCCTGTTCTCGATTTCCATCAGCTTCAGCTTCAATGCCTCGTTCCGCTTCGAATGGCAGCTTGCCGGTTCGTCGCAGCAGGCCAARATCGAAACTTTCGCGCGGCTGAAGCAGCGGCTTCTTGCGGGTGCAGCGGCGAGTGTCGGGCTTTGCCCCAACCTGCCGAAGGACCTGCCTATCCTGTTCCTGCCGGAACTGACCGTGGTGTTCCCCGATGCGACCAGCAAGGGCACGCCGTGGGTCGTGACATCGCTCGGCATACAGTACGACGACAACCCGTCGCAGAACCCGACCTATGCCGATTTCAAGCCGTTCGAGGCGGTGACGACGCAGCTTGCCACCTTCGCGCTCATGCACGCGCTGAACCTGCCGGCCTACAACTCCGTGGTCCTGCTCGAATTCGATTCCAGCAGCGGCACGCCCGGTTTGAAGGACATCGACAGCGAGCCGGACGCGCTCACCGGCTGGATCGACTATCCGACCTTGCTTGGCCAGCTCGCCAATTTCTCCGCCACGCTTGCCGCACCGACCGGCAAAGCCAAGGCCTGCGTGTTCCCGATGCCGCCGTTCCTCAACATGGCGACCACCGGGCGCACCGACGGCAATGGCAACGCACAGGATCTGTCCTACCAGTTCCTGGCGCAGAACCTCGTCTCGCAGACCTACCTGCAAGCGGTCGACACCTATTTCAACCAGCTCTTCGTCAACCAGACCTCGAACCCGACCTCGGTCAACGACGCCGGCGGCACCACGCCGTTGTCGCAGGAGATATTCCTCGATTATTTCAAAGGCTTGATCCGTGGCGCGGTGCACGAGCTGCTGGTGACGATGCAGGATGCGGGGCTGACCTCGTCACCGCTCGACAAGCTGTTCATGGCGGCGGTGGCCGCACCGACACCCGGTGCGCAAACGCGCTTCCAGGGCCTCGCGGGGCAGATGTCGAGCGCGTTGCGTGGCGGCGTGCGCCTGCCTTACACCGCCGGTCTCACCGTGCCAGGCGGGGCGGTGTCGACCAGCACGAACCCGCTGTTCGCGCTTCTGTGGCAGGAATTTCCGGCCGGCGGCTTCGCCAAGAACAACAGCTACAGCATCACGCTGAGCAATCCCGACAAGACGCAGGACTGGCTTGCCGTCAACGCCTCGTTCTCGCTCACCCAAGACGTCCTAAGCCCCTATCTCGCCTTCACCGAAGCGTCGATAACGGCGCCAAGCAGCCCGACACCAATCGCGCTCAGTTCGACCGGGCCGCAATCTTTCGCGCTGGAGAACGCCATCGCCTGGACGCCGCCAAGCGCGACGGCGCTCAGCCTGCGGCCATTCGCGCCAAGCCTGGAGAAATTGCAGGTAAATGAAGGAACGGCAGCGATCCCCGTCCTGGTGAAATCCCGCCAGGCGCAAGGGGCCTATCTGCCGGACGGCACGCCGCTGCCTGCTGGGGACATTACCTTTGCCACCAGCATCACGCTGACGGTCAAGCAGATTCCGGGCGCCACGCAAGGCAGCATGCTTGCCGACGTCTACGCACTGTCCGGCGCCAGCCAGTCGGACGAGGCGCTGCTCGGTCGGATCCTCGACGATCTCAGGGGCGGTGACCGGCCGGTCGACGCGATCCAGATCCTGTTCCAGACGGCCGCCGGTGCGCCCGGCCTCGTCTCGGCAGTGGTCGATCCAAATGCCGTCTTCGCGCTGCGCACCAACACCACGACGGTGTCGCAGCCGCCGCAAGGGCTGATGGCCTTCGCGCTCGGTCTGCCGGCGGGTGTGTCCGTCGGCGCCAGCACCGACATCACAGCGGATGGCGGCTACGGTTTCCTGCAGATCATCCAGCAGGCGACGGTCGCCAATGCGCAGGGTTACTATCTGCGCTTTGTCGACAAGACCGGCAACGCCCTGCCAACGCCGCTGTTCGTCAAGGGCGTCGCGCAGGTGACGATGCTGGTGACCTACAAGGCCGGCAGCGGAACCAACCAGAGCGGCTCGCCGCTCGCCATCCAGCCCTATTACAACGCGGTCGTGCTTGCCGGCACTCAGAGCGGCCTCGTCTACTATGCCGAGACCGCCGACCCGGCCCTGGAGGCCCGCTACGTCAAGGTCGCGGCCGGCACCTTCGGTGTCGAGTTGACGCGCTCCGAAAGCGTCATGCAACTGAAGACGCCTGCCGCCCTGGTCAAAACCGGGCAGCTTGGCGCGGCGAACTCCCATTCGCGCGGTCGCGTCATCGAGGCGCTGCGCGCATCCGGCATCGCCGACGATACCGAACTGCACGCAGCACTGGTCGCGGCGGGTGATGCGAAGGCGTCGCTCAACGGGCTCTACAGTCTCGTCACCTACCAGATACAGGCGACGACAGGCTTCACGCTGAGCAATTTGTCAGCGCCGATCCAGCCGCAAAAGCCCGACCAGTCCGGCACCACCGGCACGTACCGGGTGTTCGCGCCGCTGTACAACGTCGCCACCGCCAATGCCGGCTCCACCACGCCCGACCGCTACGCTTCGATCAACGACAAGTTCACGCTGGACTTCTTCGTCAACGACGCCTTCGGCAACCAGCTGCCGACGCCGGCCAGCTACAGCGACACCAACCTCTATTTCGATCCGATCGTGCCGGTCGACCAATGGCCGGGGATCCTGCCGACCTATGGTTTCAACGGCTCGACGCCGAACACCATCGAGATCGTCCTGACGCCGAGCCAGGCGGCCTTCAGCGGCATGTCGGCGGACCAGAAGGCGGCAGCCCTGGCCAATTTCCGCACCATCGAGGACCAGATCAGCGGTCCAGGCATCTCGTTCTATGTCGAGACCAGTCTTGCCCTGCAGGCGGATGGCAGCAGCCTTGTCAATTTCCCGGTGGGTGCTGCAGACACCAGCAAGGTGACAGGCATGGTTGCCGACCTCGTCAACTGGCTGGCGGGGCTCAGCACCAACTTCCCCGGCGCGGTGACCATTTCGATGCCGGTCAGCGGTCCCGGCGCCTTGCCGCCGCTGTTCGAGATCGTCGTGCTGTTCGGCATCACCCGCGATGCCAATTTGATCTCGCCCTATCTGAAGGACCAGTTCGGCACGATCATGGTGCCGTCGGCGCAGAACGTCGCGACCGGATTTGTTCCGGCGACCGGCGGCGCCAGCAACATGTCGCAGTTCGCCGCCGCTTTCGTTGGCGCCTTCCCGGCGCAGAAGCTCGCCATCGGCATGAATGGGGCCGACGCATCGCCACAGCAGAAACTGTCGAGCACGGCCCAGTCCAGCACGGCACTGGCGCGCAAGCGGCTCAAGTCATTGAAGCTCGCCCATGACGGCTCCGGTGGAGCACGCGCCGGCTCGCAATCGCTGTGGGCCGCCGCGGCATCGCTGCTCGACATCTCGATCGGTGCCGCAGGTGCCGGACCGCGCTTCCTGTCGCCCAAGCCGCTCGACAATGTGCTGAACAGCGCCAGTGTTTCGATGCCGCAGCTGTCGTCCAAGCTGCCGGCGCTGCCGGCGCAACAGCTGTTCATCGACACCGACCYCGACCAGCTCAACCGCATCTTCTTCCAGGCGGTCGACGAGGTGCTGTCACCGGCCTCGGCGGCCAAGGCCTTCGAGGTCGCCCCCGACGCCTACGACGCGATGGCGCTCGGCCGCGAGGCGCTGGCGCAGAAATACGCGCAATACGAAGTGGACTGGCTGTTTGGCCCGCAATCGCCGTTCACCGGCACGACCGCAGCACTTGCCATCGCGAAGGATGTGTTCGAGCAGCAGATGCGCGCGGCGCTGATGACGGCCTATTCCGTCGACACCATCGTCCAATACGACGTGACCTGGAACCAGTCGGTCTCGGCTGCCGCCGATGGCAATATCGAGCTCTTCGGCCAGATCGAAGCCGTACTCGCCGGAAACTACAGCTGGAGCGGTCTCAGCCTTTCTGCGACGACAAACAATCCGCACGGCCTGACCGACGGCAGCAGGGTGCTGATGATATTCCAGGCCAGTTCGGGGCAATTGCCGGCGAATGGCGTCTACGGCGTCACCGTCACCGGTGACACCACCTTCACGATCGCCACCGCCGCCAGCGGTTCGGGCGCCGGCACCTTCTCCGCCACGCGCCAGAACGCCGGGCTCTCGACCGCCCATGTCGGCGTCAGCAGCATGGGGGCGAGCCCCCTCACCTTCCTCTACGGCGATCCCGACGCGGCCGCTGCCGCGGTGGTGCCTTTCGATCTGCGTTTCGCCATCACCAACCTGCAGTTCTTCCTGGCGCCGGCGGGCGCACCCGGCGAAGCGCGTCCATCGATCTGGCTGCAGCTCGTCGATCCCTATCCAAAGGGCGTGCCGCATGTCGGACCGGCCGGCGCGCTGACCAAAATCCCGGTCGTGTATCGCCAGTATCCGACGCCGCCGACGCTGGTCAGCCAGACCTGGTCGGGCTACACGCCAACGTCGGGTTCGGGCAATCCAATCGCCGACGGCGCCGACTGGAGCTACCTCTATACCTATCAGGCGTTCCTCGTCGCGCAGGACCAGATCAACACCGCCGTCACCTACAACACCAACCTCAGCGCGGCGCCGGACAACCCGCCGAACTCCGCCAACCCTGCCCCCAGCGCAGGCCCGCCCTACGACCTGTTCACGGCATTGGCGCGCACCTCGGCCGTCTACGGTGCCATCAGCCCGGTGCTGCGCAACCCGGCCGATCCAGCCTGGCCCGATGCGGTGGCCGCCTTCGCCACCGCCATTGGCGAGGTGACGGCGAACAAGGACTGGAATCCGAGCCTGAACATGGCCCTCGGTCAGGGTCTGATCAGCGTCACCGACAGCTACGTCGTCACAGACACGCTGCAGCCGGACGGGACGACGCGGCAGATCGATTTGCAGTGGCCGGCCGCTCAAGGCGAATCCAGCTTCTCCAATGTCGCGCTGACCGTCACCGCACTCGACCCGTCGACCCTGACGCCGTACCCCAACCAGCATCCGGTCCAGCCGTCGCCGCCGGACGGCCTGCTGTTCGAGGTCGACAACGCCGCGCCCGGCAATTTCGGCGTGGCGCACACGATCGAGGTCGATGCACTCAACGTGCTGGCGGCCGAGAATGCGCTCGCCTCGGTGCAGATCGAGCGCAACCTGATCACGCTTGAAGCCCCGAACAACACGGCGTGGCAGGTGGTGCCGGAATTCGTCTACATGACGCCGCAGGTCAGGCCGAGCCAGCCGGTCACGCCGTTCATCGACAATGCGACGCCGATCGATGTGGCGACGCTGCCAGGCCAGGGTTCAGGTGCTGCCTGTCCGACATCGCCGTCAAGCCTTTGCCAGCGCATCTACACGATCATGGCCGACCTTTTGGCCGACCCGGTGCACGAACAATCGCTGCTTGCGGCGCATGCGGCCGCCAACGTGACCAGCGGAACCACAAGGCGGGTCAAGGTCGCCTGCTCCTACCAGTTCCCGTTCCCCGCCGTTGCCGGCGGCGCGTTCGACAGCGCCTCGATCAGCCCGCTTGTTCCGATCGTGCTGGCGCGGTCCTTCGAGATCGACGGGCAACAGCCGGCGGAGCTCGGCGATTTCGCCGCGCTTTTCGCAGCGGCGATCGCCGGCTGGGCCTCCAAAAACAGCATTGTCTTCGGCGCCAGCGCAATGCCGGCAGGTGCGAGGCTGGTCTTCGACATCACGCTTTACGCAGCACTCAGCGGCGTCAATACGCCGGTGCTGCGCTTCAGCAACCTGCAACTGAAACTGACGGACATCGACGCGAGCTGACCGCCTCAAGGCGGGCATTCGCGGCGGCGTCACGCAGACACGAGTGGAAGGAGGAGCCGTTTCGAAACCAGACCATCGGGCCCCAAGCCGGCAACAGGTTTTGGAAGCATCCGATGTTGAAACAAAACGATCGAGCGACGGCACGCTTCGACTTCAAGTCCGCCGCTCTGGAATTCGCCTGCAAGAACGACAGTCCGAAACCCGCAAACCGCGAGGGAAATTATGGCAACGACCGCAAAATTCGACATTCTCGGTGCAAACGCATCTAACCCAAACTGGGATGGCTCGCCGCTGACGCTGGCCTACCACGACAGCGCGGCGATGCCGCAGACGACCAACGGATCGATGATCTTCGCCTATCAGAACACCGCCTCCCTGAACAATGCCGGCAAGCTGGCGCTGACCTCGGGCAGTTCGACACCGTCGTTCCTGACAGCTCCGGCGTTGCTTTCCCAGCCGAACATCCTCGTCAACAACTGGCAGGCAAACAATCTCTCCGTCACCAATGTCAGCGTCGCGACCGCGACGCCGATCTGGATCGAGGCCTTCGGTCCTGGACTGCCCGGCCAGAAGCCGGTTGCGCTAGCCATCAACACCGCGCTGACGCTCAAGCCAGGCGGCATTGCCCAGGGAACGTCGACCCCGAACTGGATGCAGCTGACCCTGGGGACGAATACGGGCCAGTTGATCATCGTTGCCGTTGTCGGCGGTCCGCAGGATGCGTCAGGCAACAACGCCTACGCCGTCGCGCTGAACTCGCCGTCCGGCAACACCGGCCCGGGCACCGGCACGGCGGCGCCACAAGGCTATTACGCGACGACGGGCGGCAACAACTACTCCTTCGAATTCAACTGGGGTTCCTCGGTCGTCTACGTGGCGAACATGTCGCCTTCGACGGCTTCCTCGCTGACGGCGCAACTGCTGTCTCTGTGATCGAAGCGCGGGAGCCGGAAGCGCAAGCCGCCGGCTCCCGCGACAACGCCGGTGCAAAGAGGACATCCTGACATGCACGACTTCATCGCAGCGGGCACGGTCAACGCGACCTGGAACGGCATGCCGCAGACACTGGCGGTCCGTGGCAGCGTGACCATGCCGCAGACGCCCAACGGCTCCCTCATCGTCGGCTACTTCAACCAGTCACAGCAGAACAACGAGGGCAGGCTTACCTTCACCTCTGGCAGCAGCGCCCCAACGAACGTTCGGGTTCCGGCCCTGGCGCGGATGATCAGCGTGCTGACAGCGAACTGGCAGGCCAACAACCTGACCCTCACCAACACCAGCCTCAATGCCGCGACCCCCATCTTCGTGCAGGCCTTCGGCCCCGGCATTCCCGGCATGCAGCCTGGCCAGCTCGTGAGCGGCACACCTGTCCAGCTGGCGATGCGCCAGGCGGTGCAAGGGATAACGACACCGAACTGGATGCAGCTTGAGTTCAGCTCGAGCACCGGCAATCAGCAGGTGGTCGCGGTGGTCGGTGGACCGCCTGACCAGTCGGGTAACAATGCCTATGTGATTGCGCTCAACGCCCCGAGCGGCGACACCGGACCGCCGACCGGGAACACTCCGCCGGACGGATTTTACGCCACGGCGGCCGGCAACAGATACACGATGTCCTTCAGTTGGGGGGCGGCGATAGTCTACGTGGTCAATCTCTCGCCGCAGACCGCAACGCCGGTGACGACCCTGCTGCAATCCCTGTAGACCTCCGCACCGGTCCGCCTTTCCGCCATCTTGGCTGCTCTATGAGACGGAAGCCATGCCACCTTCGGACTTCAACATTTTGGGTCAATCCCTGGCGACGGACAATTGGGATGGCTCCCCGGTGGAGCTTGCCGTGCGCGACAGCGTGGCGATGCCGCAGACCCCCAACGGGTCGATGATCCTGGCTTTCCAGAATGCTTCCGAGATGAACAATGCCGGCAAGCTGGCGCTAACCAGCGGCAGCAGCCAGCCGCAATTCCTGCTGGCGCCGGGGCTGGCCTTGCAGCCCACCATCCTGATCAACAATTGGCAGGCCAACAATCTGAACATCACCAATGTCAGCGTGAACACCAACACGCCAATCTGGATCGCGGCCTATGGGCCGGGCATGGGCGGCGCGGCGCCAACGCCTTTGCCGACCACCGGCGACGCCGTCCCGGTCGCTGTCGACACCACGCTGAAAGCGGTCACGCTGCCGCAGTACATGCAGCTGGGCTTCCAGGCGAATTCGGCCGGTCTTTGCCTGTTCGCTTTCATCGGCGGCCCGCAGGACACCAAAGGCAACAATGCCTATGCGATCGCGCTGAATTCGCAGTACGGCGATACCGGGCCCGGCCACCCGACACCGGCCCCGGCCGGTTACTACGCGACGGCCGGCGGCAACAGCTACAGTTTCGAGTTCAACTGGGGAACCTCGGTGCTGTTCGTGGCCTATTTTGGCAGCGGCTCCGTCCTGAGCGGCGTCCCCAAGGTGGTGACTGCCGCCCCCACGGTGACATTGCAGACGCTGTGATCCTCGCGGTCATGCTCCGCCGCCGATCGGCACCTAAACTGATTAAAAATAGAGCAATATTGAAATGAACTGACCGTGAGTCGTATAAGCAAGTTCTTTAAGTGCACCATCACAGTTTTGTTGGAAGTAAATTTTAGATTTTATGGCTTTGCAAGCTAGACAGATTTCCGGATCGGGCGCACTATGCTTACGGATCGAAGTCTACAGCCAGTATGAGGGAGGCCCCATGTCGCTTGGTGGATCGATGGCGCGTGCGCGATTTCTCTTGGGTTTTTTCGGCAGCAGCCTGGTACCAATCGCGGTGCTGCCCGCAGCGGCCGAGATCCTCAATCCACCGGTGCTGCAGGATGACCGCGCGCCGATCGCCAAGCCTGCTCTGACGGAGCTCGCACCTGCTGCACCACTGCCCGGAAACACGCTGCCGGTGCGTGGCGACCGCCTGCTCAATCTCAAGATCGAGTACATCGACAACCAGATCTACAACCCGTCCACGGGCGGCTACGACAAGGTCCATTTGCGCGGCTACACCGGCAAGGGCGTCGATCCCAAGGCTCCTTATGTCTCGCCGACGATCGAGGCCGTTCCGGGCGACACGGTGCGCGTCACCCTCGACAATCAGTTGCCGGCAGGGCCGCAGCCCGGCGACCCCGGCTGCATGCCCGGCGGCCAGATGCCCGACATCCCCCACTGCTTCAACGGCACCAATCTGCATACTCACGGGCTGTGGGTAAGCCCATCGGGCAATAGCGACAACGTGCTGCTGTCGATCAACCCGCAAACGCAGTTCACCTACGAATACAACATCCCGTCGGACCATCCTTCCGGCACGTTCTGGTATCACACCCATCGCCACGGCTCGACGGCGCTGCAGGTGTCGAGCGGCATGGCCGGTGCGCTGATCATCCGCGGCAACCGCTTCCCGACCCCGACAACCCATGGCGACATCGATACGCTGATCCCGACCTCGGCGATCCCCGAGCGGGTGCTGGTGATGCAGCAGATCCAGTATGCCTGCCGCGCGCCGGCGGCCAAGCCCGGAGAACTCGGCCCGATCAAGCAGGACATCAACGGCCACTATTTCTGTGATCCCGGCGATGTCGGCGGCATCGAGGGCTATGACCAGTTCGGGCCGGGCACCTGGCCGGCATCGGGGCGCTATACCTCGCTCAATGGCAAGGTGTTCAATCCGAACGACGCCTTGAAGGCAACGCAGGGCCAGATCGAGCGCTGGCGCATGGTCCATGCCGGCGTGCGCGATACGATCAGCCTGCAATTTTTCAAGGTGCTTGACGGCAAGCTCAAGCCCGGAGTGAAAACGCTGCTCAATGCCGACACCAACGCGGCGTTCATCAAGGATACGTGCAGCACCACGCCCGTGCCCTATACGCTGGTCGCGGCCGACGGGCTGACGATGGCGGCGGCGCAGCCGACCAAGCTTGCAACCTTCCAGCCCGGCTATCGCTTTGACGCGCTGGTCGTCTTTCCAGAAGCCGGACGCTATTGCGTGATCGACTCCTCGGCGCCCAAATCAGGCGTGGTCAACGGGCTCGATGTCGGATCGCAACTGCTCGCACTGGTCGACGTCGCGCCGGGAACGGCGGTCGAAAATGTGGAAACCTACGTCAATCGCAAGCTGGTCGCCCTGGCCGAGGCCAACATGCCGGCGAATGTCAAAGCGACGGTGGTGGCCGATCTCAAGGCAGGAATGAAATTCACCAGCTTCACGCCGCATCCCGACGTCACCGACGACGAGGTGAAGGGCAACGGCACGCAGGAGCTGACCTTCTTCATCGACACGACCGGGCCGAACACCAAGTTCGAGGTCGGCAACACGCTCAACGCGGCCGACGTCAAGCCCTACGACCCGACCCGCATCGACCGCTCGCTGCCGCTGGGCAAGGCGCAGGAATGGACGCTGCAGTCGCACTTCGTCAGCCATCCGTTCCACATCCACGTCAATCCGTTCCAGATCGTCTCGATCATCGATCCCAACGGCAAGGACGTCAGCGCGCCGGGCGCGATAGACGATGCCGGCGGTGAGCCCTACGATCCGCAATATGCCGGGCTCAAGGGCGTGTGGAAGGATACGCTGTGGATCAAGAGCCTGATCCCGCAATCCTTGCCGGCCGGCTTCTCGGGCATCTACACGATCAAGGTCCGTACCCGTTACGAGCGCTACATTGGCGAGTACGTGCTGCACTGCCACATCCTCGATCATGAGGACCAGGGCATGATGCAGAACGTTGCCGTGGTGCTGCCTGATCAGGTGGGCGACATCACCCAGAGCGGCGCGATGCAGATGCAGATGGATGGCCACGATGGCCACAAATAAGGCGCAGCCAATGCCCGCCGCGCCGTTCACCTGGAGCGATGTGGAGGCGATCCTCGCGACGGCCGGCGGCACCGGGGGACCCGGCAGCCTGACGGGACTGACGCTGCCGGAGTTCCTGGCACTGCAGCTGCACGGGATGCCGCTGATCGCGCCGCTCTCGACCACCTGTTGCGGCACCAGCGATGCCAAGGGGCGCGGCGCGCGCTCGGCGCTGATCCGGGGCTTGCGCGGACTGCCGCCGTTCGACGGCAAGCAGTTCCCTCGCCTGCCCTGGGGCGGCAAGCCGGTCGCCGATGAAGACATAGACCGGATCGAGACCTGGATCGAAGAGGGCTGCCCCGGCGCGTTGATCGGTTCGATTGCGCTCGCCAGCGAGGTCAGCGTGGCGACCGAGGCGCGCGTCGAGGTCAAGGGGATTGCCGGCCCGGTCTTCAGCGCGGCGTCCGATCCGGCGGCATGGCGCTACGCCAAGGGCGAGCTGCGGCAGCGCATGGACGTCGATGTGCTGGACGATGCCCAAAAGGAGCGGCTGCGCTATGCCTTTCGTGAGCTCTACAAGCTCAACAAATGGGTCGGCGACAAACGCAGCTACAACAATCTGGCCCTGATCCACCAGAACCACTGTCAGCATGGCTGGGAACGTTTCCTGCCGTGGCATCGCGTGTATCTCTATGAATTCGAACAGGCTTTGCAGGATTTCTGCCCCGATGTGACCATGCCATGGTGGGATTTCCCGGCTACGCGCTACAAGCCGGAGGATCCGGCCAACGGCGCCATCCTCCCCGATGCGTTCAAGGGGTTCCTCACTGAGGCCTCGGTGCGCTTCCTGCGCGATCACGGTTTCCCGGCCAAGATCGGCACGCTCGTGGGACAGCTGTGGGCCAATCCGACGCAGGCCTATGACGCGGTCAGCGGCGCCTGCGGCAAGGACTATGTGGAGGGAGAGAATCGCAAGCGGTTGATCGACGCGCTGCTCGAGGCCAATTCGCTATGGTATCCGCTGCGCTATTCCAGCCAGTTCGGCAAAGGCACGATCAACACCGTCATCCACTATCATTATCCGGCACAGGAGGACATCGACGAGATCCTCAGCCTGCGCACCTTCCGCGACTTCGGCGGTGGCAGCCTCTATGTCGACAGCTTCGGCTTCCTGGACCAGAATCCGCACAACACGATGCACATCTGGACCGGCGGTATGAACCCTGCGTTCAAGACCAGCGCGCCCGCCGATCGCAACAGCGCGGTACGCGTTGCCGGACGCAAGTTCCACCAGCGCGACGACCTCTACTCCGAGCCGCAGTTCGGCGACATGTTCTCGAACCTGACCGCGTCCTACGACCCGATCTTCTGGCCGGTGCACGCCAATATCGACCGGCTCTGGTGGCGCTGGCAGCAGGACCATCCCGACGGCCTGCCCGCCGATCTCGATTCCGCGCTGACGCCGTGGAGCTACGCGGTGCGCGATACGCTCGATATGAACCGCTTCGGCTATGAATATGTTCGTGGCGGATGCCTCATGCCGGTCGGGCTGACCAGTCCGGTCGGACGGTTCGTCTCGGCGCCGATCGCGGTGCCCGAAGCGACCAAGAGCTTCCGCTCGGCGGAAGTGCGGCTGCACCGGGTGCCGCAATTGCCGCGCTCCTGCTTCATCCGCGTGTTTCTCAACACGCCGGACGCCGACGCCAGCACGCCGCTCAACCTGCCGGGTTATGCCGGCTATGCGGCAATCTTCGGCCACGGCGAATGTTTTGGCGGGCCCGGGCATTGCGAAATTCCACCAGCGGAGAACCGCAAGTTCGATCTACGCGAGCGCAGCATGAACACGCCGCGCAACCACCGCATCGATGTGACGCGCGCCGCACGCAGGCTGATCGCGGCCGGCGCCACCAGCCTGACAGTAAGCCTGGTCGTGATCGGCGCCTCCTATGAGGAGGACCGCGAGTTGCTGCGGCTCGACGGGGTCTCGCTCAACTTTCTGGATTGAAAACACAAGACACGGCCGGCGCAGGCACCGAGGGGAAATCAAATGGCCGACCCAACAGTCTATCGCATCCACCCGGCCGTCGGCATCGCGCGGCTCGGCGACAGCCCCGAGGGTTTCTGCATCTCGCCGGAAAAGCCGGCGCAGTTGCCGATCGAATGCGATGCCAACGGCAATGCCGCGAAAGACGACGCGCCGATCAAACACTTCAAGGACAGCAAGGGCCGCATCAAGCGCCAGGCCGCGCGTTTCCAGATCTTCGTCTATGACGCGGCCAACCCACAGGGCAGTCCGCTGAAGATCGGCGACCATGTCGAAGGCGGCGGCAATCGCGGCAAGCTGGTCGACATCCAGTGGCGCGTTCAGCTCGCCAACAAGAAGGCGGCATGGTTCACCTTCGACGGGCTGCGCGGCGAGGCCGGCTATGCCGCCGACGCGCCGCTGCGCAACGCTGGCATCACCGATCCGGTCGAACGGCAGAATCTGATCATCGACGCCGGCCCGCAAGCCGTCGACTGCACCGCGCGGCGAAAGGCGAGCTTCGGGCGGGACACCAACCCCGCCTATGCCGTCACCTTCCCGCCGACCGGGATGGTGCCGAACGACATCGACACGCTGGGCGAAATGATGACGGACGACAGCGGACGGCTGCTGCTGCTTGGCGGACACGGCAACAGCGGCTCGTTCCTCAGCGGGTTTGGCCATCCGCGCATCGAGACCTACGCCAACAGCGACGGCTGGTTCGACGACATCTCGGACGGGCCGGTGATGGCGCGGCTGGTGATGATGGAGGAGCGCGTCCAGGCRCTGCGCTACATCGATGTCGAATATCCTGCCTGGGTGCTGGTCGGGTATCCGCGCTATGCGCCGGAAGTGCTCGACATGATCA